>CAYVDX010000287.1:912-5369 GCA_964450485.1 uncultured Calditrichaceae bacterium | reverse complement strand
TTCCAGGGCAATACCTTCGTCCGGTATTTCGAAATTCAGCAAATTAATGGACGCTTTATTTTTGTCGGATGAAACGGTTGCCAGCTTTTCAGTGATCGAAGCGGGTTTAGAAGCTTCTTTGTTCTTTTTCGCCTCCCGCTCTCTTTGCGAGTACGGTGCGATGTGATTTAGCTCGATCAAATTTCCGTCTTCGACCAGCACGGCGCGTTCAATCGCGTGTTTTAGCTGACGAACATTGCCGGGCCAACGATGCGTTTTCATAAAGTCAACCGCTGTTGACGTCAATGTTTTGGGCGGACGCTCACTCTCTTTGGCAAACTTTTTGATAAAATGTTTTGCGAGAATTGTAACATCATTTCCGCGCTCGCGCAGGGGCGGAATGCGAATCTGGCAAACATTCAAACGATAATACAGGTCTTCGCGGAATTTCCCGTCTTGCACCGCCTTAAAAAGATCGACATTGGACGCGGCAATAATCCGGGTTGAAATCCTGATTTCTTCAACGCCGCCGACCCGGCGAAAACGTTTGTTTTCAACTGCTTTTAACAATTTCACCTGAAAATTCAGCGATGTATTGCTGATTTCATCCAAAAAAATGGTGCCGCCGTCCGCCAGTTCAAACAAGCCTTTTTTACGGGCATTTGCGCCGGTGAACGCGCCTTTTTCGTACCCGAACAGCTCCGATTCTAACAAAGTTTCCGGAATTGCGCCACAGTTGATGTCGATAAAGGGTTTATCCGCCAATTCGCTAAGGTTGTAAATTAGCCGGGCAAACAGTTCCTTTCCGGTGCCGCTTTCGCCATAAATCAGGGTCGTCAAAGTGGAACGACGGGCGATTTTTTTCGCTTCATCGATTGCCTGTCTGATCAGATCGGATTCACCGATAATGAGTTCTTCAAACCTGTGTGTTGCTTTGCTCATTTTTTTTAACCTTTGTTGAAGTTGTTTGCCTGCTTAACGCCATTGCGCTTTTATAAATATCGGTGAGATGCCGAAATACTTGAAATCAATCCGCATAACAGCTTGTTAACAAAAATGTTGTGAGGCGTAATGAATAATGAAAATTTATCACGAAAATTCTAATTGATTCGGTTTGCCGGTATATGTATATTTTGAGAAACTGAAAAGGGAGTCTAATGTAATGAAACTGAGTGTTACCATAAGTTTACCCGAAAAGATCAGCTCGGATCTAAAAAAAATTGCTCAGGATGAAGGTCTCTCTAAAAGCCAAATCGTTAGAAACGCGCTTCAGGATTATATTTTCATCAAAAGATTCAGAGCTTTAAGGGGTAAGATGATGACAAAAGCACAGGCCCGGGGTGTTTTTACAGACGATGATATCTTTAAAAAAATATCATGAAATTTGTTCTCGATACAAACGTGCTGATTGCGGCGTTTATAACCTCCGGGACATGTCACGAAGTATTTGAATGCGTCATTAGAAATCATAAGCTTGTGCTCTCGGATTTTATCGTAAATGAATTCAAGGATAAATTGTTGAACAAATTTCAATATGACGAAAAGGAGACCGATGAAGCCGTCGAAATAATACTTACACGCTCTGAAATTGTCCAGGCTTCCCCCCTCCAATCCCGCATCTCTTCGGACCCCGATGATGATAATATTATTGCTGCCGCAATCTCTTCAAATTCTGATTGCATTATATCTGGCGACAAAGACCTCACCAGCTTAAAGCAGGTTCAAAATATTAGAATTATTCGCCCCTCTGAATTTTGGGAATTTGAAGCGCTTTCAAAATAGCCCTCCCTGAAAGCGCTCTTTTAACCCCTCGCCCAACAAATTAAAACTCAAAACCGTCAGCGAAATAAAAAGCCCCGGAAACGTGGCAATCCACCATGCCTGCAGCAATACATCCCGGCCTTCGTTAATCATATTTCCCCAACTTGGCACGGGCGGTTGCACGCCGATGCCCAAAAAACTCAGTCCGGATTCCAGTAAAATGACTTCAGCGATTTTTAGCGGGGCAACCACCAGAACCGGCGTCAGGCAATTCGGGATGACGTGCCGCAGAAGAATTCGCACCCGGCTGAATCCCAATCCCCGGGCCGCCAAAACAAAATCTCGTTCCCGCAGCGATAGCACCTCCGCACGCACCAGGCGGGCGATTTCCATCCATCCGGTTAGTCCAAGCAATGGGATGAGATACCAGTGATTCATCTCGAAAATGGCCACCGCCGGAATGATCAAAAAAATGATCGGGAAGGCTAACAAAAAATCCAGAATTCGCATCATCACGGCGTCAACAGCGCCGCCCCAATAGCCGGAAAGGGTTCCGTAAATCAGTCCGACCGTTAACATAATCAGGCAAACGCTGACGCCGATGGTCAATGAAATCCGTCCGCCGTACAGCACCCGGCTGAAGACGTCCCGGGCAAATTTGTCCGTGCCAAAGGGATGTTGCAACGACGGCGTGAGATAGCGATCCGCAAGGATATCCCCTTGCCAGGTTGGGTTGTACGCTGAAATAAAACTGCTAAAAAGCGCGCAGCCCATCAACAATATTAGCAGCGCAATGCTGATCGCCAAACGCCGGCGCTGTTGAAATAGATTTTGAATGTTCTGCATCTGTTTTTTCCGGTTTAAAATCCAAAAAATCTCTTTCCGGTCAGGTGGCTCGCAAAAAAAAGTAGTGGCATGGCGCGCCATGCCGCTACTTTTTTGTTCACTTAATCATCTGTGAAAATTCGTTTTATCCACGTCAACCACATCCCCTTTTTACGTAATATTGTTCGTCATTTTTATTCGTGGATCAACCACCAAATAGAGTAAATCCGATACAAGATTGCCGATCACCACGGCCAGGGCTGCCACAAAGCAGCTTGCTAAAATGAGCGGGTAGTCATGCGAAAAAATCGCGTTGATGGTGATCCGCCCCATTCCCGGCCAGGCAAACACATATTCGATGACCACTGCCCCGCCAATGAGAAACGGAAAATACAAGCCAAGCATCGTCGCAAGCGGCAGCAGGGCATTTTTAAGCGAATATTTGTATAAAATTTTTCGTTTTGGCAGACCGAAGGCGCGCGCCATCCGGATATAATCCTGCTTCAATGTTTCGGAAAGATTGCCGCGCACAAACCTGGCCGTGTAAGCAACCAACGACGAACTTAGCACGATCATCGGCAGAATGAGATGCCGGGCAGCATCCCAAAGCTGCGCCCACAAGCCTTGCGGCGTGGTGATCGAAGCCATTTGACTGGAGGGAAGCCAACCAAATTTGAGCGAAAAAATCATGATCAGCATCAGCGCCAGCCAAAACCCGGGCAGCGAGTAAACCGTTAATAGTATTGAATTTATCATTGTTGATGCACGGCGCTTTTCCGCGACCGCCATCACGATTCCCAATAATATTCCCACGGCAAACTGGAAAATCAATACGACGACCGTTAATCGCAGCGTGTTGGGAATCGCCTCGCCCAAAATTGCTTTTACCGGGCGATGGCTGACGAAAGAGACGCCGAAATTACCGCTGATAAACTCGCCCATCCAATGGGTGTATTGCTGCCAGAGCGGTAAATCCAGTCCCATCTCCTTGCGGATCAGCGCAACGGTTGTCGGGTCGATGTCCGGTCGAATGTAAATCGACGCCGGATCGCCGGGGGCGAGCTGAACGATCACAAATGTAAGGGTCAGCACACCCCACACGATGACGAGAGACTGCGCGACTCGTTTTGCTAAAAATTTTATCATTCGATTTCCATGCTGCCATGGTTAAAAACCCGCGCCGCGTCAACTAAAATTCGCGAATAGGTATGCGCCGGGTCGTCAAATAATTGCCGCGTCGGGGCAATTTCCACCAATTGCCCGTGATACATCACACCGATGCGATCAGCCGTTGCCGCCGCCAGCGCCAAATCATGGGTAATCAGCAAGAGGGTGAGTCCCAACTGTTTTTTTAAGTTATCTAACAATTCAATCAACTGCCGTTTGTGCACGGCGTCGAGGCTTGCGGTCGGCTCATCGGCGACCAGTAATATCGGCTCCATTGCCAACGCCCGGGCAATGGCGACTCGCTGCTGCTGCCCGCCGCTCAATTCCGCCGGAAAGCGCGTCATCACCTGTTCGTCCAACCCGACGAAGTTGAGTAACGCCCGCACATGCGCCTGTATCTCATTTTTACGCAAATTCGTGTGCACTTTTAACGGTTCCGCCAAACAGGCGCCCACTTTTTGACGCGGATTCAGCGCCTGCGCCGGGTTTTGAAAAATCATTTGAAATTGGCGGCGATACGGCCGGAACCGGCGTTCCGAAATTTGCAGCAAATCAATCCCGTCGTAAAAAACACTGCCGCGATCCGCCGGAATAAATTTTAGCAGGCAACGCCCCAAGGTGGTTTTTCCGCTGCCGGATTCTCCCACCAAGGCAAACGTTTCTCCTTGAAAAATATCGAAACTCACGTTTTGAACCGCGAATGTTTCCCCGGTTTGATTTCCCCA
>CAYVDX010000287.1:0-902 GCA_964450485.1 uncultured Calditrichaceae bacterium | reverse complement strand
CCCCAACCGTTTTGGCGCTGCCGGAAGGTTTTGCACAAGCGGCGGATTTGCAGTAAAGGTCGTCGTGTCTCACTCATGCGTCACTTCCTTGGCCAACAAGCAGCTTTTTTTTGCTGCCCGACTCAGGCAGCGACACGACGGATTCCAGCAGCATTTTTGTGTAGGAATGCGCGGGATTTTGCAAAATTCGTGCCGCCGGGCCCTGCTCGACAAACGCGCCTGATTTCATCACAGCAACCGTGTCCGCCATTGCGGATACCCAGCCAATATCGTGGCTGATCAGCATTAACCCGAACCGCTGCTCCTGTTGAAGCCGTTTTAACAGCCGCAGAATTTGCACCTGGGTCGTCTTATCCAATGCCGTGGTCGGCTCATCGGCGATGATCAATTCGGCGTGACAGCTCAATGCGATGGCAATCATCACCCGCTGGGACATGCCGCCGCTGAGTTGGTGCGGATATGCCGCGAAAATTTGCGCCGGCCGGTTCAACCCGACTTGTTCAAACAACGCCAACGCCTTTTGCCGCGCGGCTTTGCGACTCATGGGCAAGTGCGTGCGAATGATGTCGCTGATTTGCGCGCCGATGCGAAAAACCGGGTTTAACGCGGAAACAGCGTTTTGAAAAATCATGGCGATATGCCTGCCGCGCAATTTGCTCAATTGCGATTTTCCATTCCCCAACAGTTGTTGTCCATCCCAAAAAACATTGCCGCCGACAACCCGCGCGGCCGCGGGCAGCAAATCGAGCAATGTCAGGGCGGTCATGGTTTTTCCGGAGCCGGATTCACCGACAATCGCAAAGGTCTCTCCGGCGTCGATCGAAAAATCGACATCCCGGACCGGAAAAAAACTTCCGCCGGGATGCGATATTTTTATGGCAAGGTTTTTTACATTTAGCAAT
>CAYVDX010000286.1:0-5372 GCA_964450485.1 uncultured Calditrichaceae bacterium | reverse complement strand
CTGTACGAAAGTGCGGATGCGCTTCTAAAGCTGTTAGAGCTACACAAACACTTTTTATTTAGCGCATTCCGCATTATCCCGCGGAACGCCCCGCCTGCCAAAGTTGAGAACTCCGACAATTTTTATCATTCTCCATTGAACTTCAAAAATTTATAATTATCTTTTAATAAATGTTGCGCATTTAAACGAAAGCGCTTCCGGGCGAAGCGACAATTTGGGCGAGGCCTTTTATGGAATCTTTAGAAAAATATTTTGAAAAATTTCGCAAAAATATCATCGGCGGCGATTTTGAGCACCCCTTTGATTTTGGTGAAAAAAAGATTGTCTATGCCGATTGGGCCGCCAGCGGGCGGTTGTATCGGCCGATTGAGGAATATATTATCAACAAATTAGGGCCGTACGTGGCAAATACGCACACGGAAACCACGCTAACCGGCACGGTGATGACCCATGCGTATCACCAGGCGCATCACATCATCAAAAAGCATGTCAACGCCTCGCCCGACGATCGCCTCATATTTGCCGGCTTTGGCATGACAGCCGTCATCAATAAATTTCAGAGAATTATGGGTTTACGCGTGCCGGAGCAGTACAAAGACTGCATTCCCATAAAAGATAATGAACGCCCGCTGGTGATCATCACGCACATGGAGCATCATTCCAACCAAACCTCCTGGGTGGAGTGTTTGTGCGATATCGAAATTATCAGTCGAAATGAAAACGGCTTGCCGGATTTGAATCATTTGCGGGAGATTCTCCGGCTGAACCGTGATCGAAAAATGATCATCGGATCATTTTCCGCCTGCTCGAATGTCACCGGCATTCTCACGCCATATCACGAGATGGCGGAAATTGTGCATGAATTCGGCGGCTTTTGCTTTGTGGATTTTTCCGCCTCCGCGCCTTATGTGGAAATCAACATGCATCCCCAAAACGAAAACCAGCGGTTGGACGCGGTGTTTTTTTCCCCGCATAAATTTTTGGGCGGCCCAGGCTCATCCGGCGTGATTATTTTTAACAAGGCGCTTTACAAAAATGCCATTCCCGATCATCCCGGCGGCGGCACGGTGTTGTGGACAAATCCCTGGGGAGAGCAGCATTATTTTGAAGAAATTGAAGTGCGTGAAGACGGCGGCACACCGGGTTTTTTGCAAGCAATTAAAGCGTCGCTGGCAATTCTTTTGAAGGAAGAAATGGGCGTAGAGAAGCTGCGGGAACGAGAGCATCAGCTCAAAAACCGCCTGATGGATCGTTTACAAAACATTCCGGAAATTACCATTCTCGAAGCCGCTCAACGCCGGCGAATTTGTTTTGTTTCGTTTTATACCGCGGGCGTTCATCACAATTTAATCGTCCGGCTGTTGAATGATCGTTTCGGTATCCAAACCCGGGGCGGCTGCTCCTGCGCCGGGACTTACGGGCATGTGCTGCTTAATATTGATTACCACGAATCCCACCGGATTACCAGCCTGATCGATATGGGCGACATGAGCGCAAAGCCCGGCTGGGTGCGTATTTCCCTACACCCCACCATGACCGATTCAGAAGTAGATTACATCGTCAATGCGCTCGAGGAAATTATCCAATATCATTCCGACTGGCAAAAAAATTATCATTTTAATGCCCAAACCGGTGATTTTGAACCGCTGAAAGACGAACAATTTTTGATCGACTTGCGAGACGCCGTTCTGGTCTGATTTGTTCGCCCGTTTTTTGAGAATTAAACTTGATTTGCCGGACAAGCTGTGACAAACCTTCAAGGTTTTTACTCCCGCCCCTTCCACCCATGACCTGTTTATCTTAACTGCCAGCCTATAAGCATGAATGTTTTACGAAGTCGTCTGGCTGAAATCGGCCAGACTGTTGAAATCGGCCAAACTTGGCTGATTTCAGTCGCTCTGATTTTGGCTTTACAGTCCACGCAAACTTGCCAAACACATACAAGCTATTGATTATAAATATTTTAACCGGCTATCAAACGCGTTGATTTTTTTTTGGCACGCATCTTGTTTACTAAGTGAGCGACGTTGAAAATAAAGAAGGAACACAATATAAAATCATTTAAATGTCATTTAAACAACCGTTCAAACCAAAAGGAGATTTAAAATGAAACATTTACTCAATCAATCAGAAATGGCGAAAGGCACACAGAATGATGTTATGAATTCACAAACACATCGTAAAGCGGTAAATCCGTATGCAAATGATCCCTATGCGGATGTGTATATTTCCTGTAATGAACATCGCAAGCTGGCAGCCGGAAAAATTTTTCGACCCAGGGCCTTGCTATAGCGGTTTTATTATCAGCGCTCGTGAAAATTTTGCGTAGAAAAACATTTTTCGACCCCGCCCCGGATAACCGGAGCGGGGTCGCTCGTTTCAGCATTCAGCCGTTCGTGCAATTTTTCATACGTCTGTTTCCCTCCAACATATATTTTTAATATTAAAGATTTTATATTCTTCTAACGATTGTACGTTAGAGCGAGCCTGAATTGTAAGATTGTATTCCAAAAATCGGTATGAGGAATGCGTTTAGAGGCGATTATTATTGAAGGAAAAGATTAACAATGGATGTTGCAAGCGTTCGCAAAAACAATTTACCGGAGTCAACCCTTGCCCCGATAGAAAACACTTTTAATAGCGCATTTACCGGTCGTGAAGATGAATTAAAACATTTGCAAGATTTTTGGCAAAAAGCCCGGGCGGGAGCGGGGCGATTGGTAGTGGTTTTTGGAGAACCGGGATTGGGTAAGAAAAAATTGGTGACGCATTTTGCCGACAGTATTAAAAACGAAGACCCGCTATGCGTTACTGTAAGTTTGAAGAACACCCCTGAATACGATCCATATTTACCTTTCCTGAATATTATTCAAACACTAAAAGACGCCGGAGCGAATGGCAACAATCAGGCTGCTTTGAACAAGTGGGCCACAACGACGAAAAATGACGCAGGCGTGAAAAACGATTCGTTTAACACCGAGTCGCTTTATTCTTTACAAGCCAATCATCGGCTGGTTCAGCAGAACTTGTTGACGATGATCCTGGAGGCTTCTCGCCGGAAACCGTTACTGATTACGCTTCTCGATGCTCATAGCGCCCCTTCAACGACATGGCAATTTATTCATTATTTAAGCGAAAGCATTTCCGAAAATCCCATTTTGTTGATAATTACTGTTTGCAATGATGGTGTTGAAAAGAAATCTAATGAGACGTCTGTCCACATGGATATTATCCAGCGGATGAACCGGGAACGATTGGTAAGTAAGATACAATTGAATCCCTTTCAGGAGCGGGATATTCGCAAATTCATGTTTCAAACGCTTCGCCAAACGGATTTTTCCAGCCATTTTATCAACCGAATCCAGATGGTTTCAAAGGGGGTGCCGGCAAAGTTGGTGCAATTAATGGTGCTGATGATTGAAAATGGACTGATGTATCGCGAAGGCGATATTTGGGTGGACAGCGATGCTTGCACACATAAGATTTTGTTAAACATGCTCAAGGCGGATGAGGCCCCGGAGGACATTTCGGCACGCTTGGCGGGGTTGACGGATCAACAAAAAAGCCTGTTGGAATATGCCGGACTTTTTGAACAACATTTTGACTATTACACGCTATCTGCCGTGTTGCATCGTTCCAGAATCCGGGTGCTTAAAGATCTTGTTTATCTGAGGCAGCAGAAAATATTGCATGATCTAGATGAAAACACCTATCAATTTGCCCATCCGAGCTATAAAAAAATTGTTGCCGGAGAATTGGACAGCCAGCGAAAACAGGCAATGCATTTGGAAATTGCGCAGGCGATAGAAGAAAATCTGCAAGATAATATTAAAGATAAGATATATCTTTTGGCGCACCATTATTATGAATCCGGTCAACTTGTTAAGTCTTTCCATTATTTCTACCGGTCAGGCAAACAAGCCCTGACAAATTTTGCTTTTTTGGAAGCGCAAAAATTTTATACGCAAGCCATCAAACTGCTAACTTCCATTGATCGCGAAGTAGCGAAAAATACGCAAGTTCAAATGATTCAGGAAGCCGCATGGACTACGCGTGTTTTGGGTAATCGCCGTGAAAGCCTGGCGTTTTATGAAAAGGCTTTAGCGCTCTGCACACGCCCGGATAACAAGGCGTTGCAACACCAGCTTTTGGTGCAAAAAGGGCTGACTCATTTTCAATTGAATGAATGGGATGCCGCAAAAGCTCATTTTTTGGAGTGTTTGTCGGCGTTTGGTGAGGAAAATGAATTTGCCGCCGCGATGGCGCATTACGGATTGGGAAATGTGTTTTTTGAGCTATCTCGGTATTCGCTTTCCCGGGAACATTTTGAAAAAGCGTTGGAGATCACCCGGGGTATTCATGCCAAAACGCTGACAGCAAACATTCTGAACAACCTTGGCGCTCTGGAAAACGTCAATGGCAATCGTTTGCGGGCCATATCGCTGTATAGTCAATGTGTTCCGGTTTATCAAAGCCTGGGCGACAATCTCGGTTTAGCACGGATTTATAATAATATCGGTATTACCTGGGCAGATGAACGCGATTGGGAAAAGGCCAATGAGTTTTATGGCAAAAGCCTGGGTGTATCGGATGTTATGGGGCTTACACCGTTGAAAACCTTGACGTTTCTGAATCGCACATACACTTTAATTCACCTTCATAAATTTAGTGAAGCCCGGGAGTATAATTTTAAAGCCTACCGACATTTGAAAAAATTGAAAGATGAATTAGGACTGGCGGAATATCATAAAAATCAAGGGATTATCGAGCGAGAAGATGGAGATTTTCAAAGTGCAAAAACGCATTTCACAACAGCGCTGCAAAAATATCAAAAATTGAATAGTAAATTAGGCGGCGCCGAAGCCGATTACGAAATGGGTCTTTTAGCGATAAAAATGGATGACGTTTCCGCCGCAAAAGCTCATTTTCAAGCAGCTTTTACGAGTTTTGTAAACCTGGGTTTAACCGAAAAAGCGCAGGCCGTGGAAATACAACTGAATATGCTTTCGGGAAAAAAATAAATACAGGCAAAGTTTGGAAAATTTGCTTAAGAGTGAATCGGGATGGAAAATATCAAGCATTATAAAGTCGAAGAAAAATTAGGCGTTGGCGGGATGGGCGTCGTTTATAAAGGGTTCGACACAATCCTGCATCGCGATGTTGCCATTAAAGTGATGCATAATCATCTTTTAGATGATCCCAAACATGCCGATCGTTTTTTGAATGAAGCACGCGCCGCGGCGCGATTGACACATCCCAATATCGTGACGATTTATGAAATTAGTGAATCGGAATCAGGGCGATATATTGCCATGGAGTACGTACATGGCACACCCCTGACGGCAATGCTCAAAGCGGAAAATATTCGCGAT
>CAYVDX010000285.1:0-5377 GCA_964450485.1 uncultured Calditrichaceae bacterium | reverse complement strand
TTTTCTGGAAAATCCCCCTGATTTTATCGAACATTTCATCCGCAATCACGCCAGCCAGGATATTTATCGCGCGGTGGAAACGACCGAAGCGCGGATCAGCCAATCGCTGCAAATATTGCTGAAAATGATCAGGGATTTTGATCCGACGCTGGAAAATTCCGTGGATAAAACCCGTCAAAATATCGAGGGCGTTTTCGGGAAACTCAGCAACAAAATCACCCGCTCGCTGGCGCAGAAAAATGAAGTGCAGGTGCGCCAACTTGAACGAATGCTGTTGTATTTGCTCCCGAATCATCAATACCAGGAGCGCGCGCTGAATATGATTTATTTCTGCGTGAAATACGGGGTGAATTTTGTGGATAATTTGCTGGACGCCCTGCCGGCGGAGACGGACGCGCATCATGTGGTGAAATTGTAGTGATTATTTCCCCCTTTCTCAATTCTCTCCCCGGATAAACCGAATTCAGTTGTTAATTTCCCGAAAAATTGATATATTTTCGCAGCGACCAACGGGAGTTAAACGATGCTCAAAAATGCTGTGAATTTATTGATTTTTTGTGCTTTATACTTACCGCCCGCCGGTTTTTCACAGGTTTATCACATCGATATTTCCGGCACCATTGACCTGGGCTTGCCGCCCTATCTCGAGCGGGTAATTCGGGATGCGGACGCCGCCGGCGCCAAAGCCATTGTTCTGGAAGTCAACACCTTTGGCGGGCGAGTGGACGCCGCCACGCAAATCAAGGATTTATTGCTCAACACAGATTTGGAAACCCTTGCCTATGTGAACAAACGCGCCATCAGCGCCGGTGCGTTTATCAGCCTGTCGTGCAGAAAAATCGGGATGGCCCCGGGCAGCTCAATAGGCGCGGCAACCGTGGTGGACCAGGGCGGGAACAAAGCGTCGGAAAAAGCGCAATCCTATTTTCGGGCGGAAATCGGTTCCACGGCGGAGCGCAACGGGCGAAATCGCCAAATTGCCGAGGGAATGGTGGACGAGGATGTGGAAATCGAGGGGCTTTCCGAAAAAGGCAAGCTGATCACCCTGACCGCTGAGGACGCAATCAAATGGAAAATGGCCGATGTTGTTGCTCCAACACTCGCTGCCTTTCTCGACAGCCTGGGCTACGGCGAAGAAGAAATCGTTTATTCGGAGGTCAATTGGGCGGAAAAAGTGGTGCGTTTCCTCACCGGCCCGATTGTCAGCTCATTCCTGATTTCCCTGGGCTTGCTGGGTTTATTCATCGAAATCAAATCCCCGGGATGGGGCGTTCCGGGAACGCTGGGACTGATTTTTTTAGCGTTGTTTTTTGGCAGCCACTACATCATCAGCCTGGCCAGTTCGCTCGAAATTCTCCTGTTTTTTGTCGGCGTTATTTTATTATTATTGGAAATATTTGTCATCCCGGGATTTGGCGTCGCCGGTATTGGCGGCATCATTGCCTTGATTGCCGGTATCTATCTCAGCCTGATCGGCACATTTGAAACCGTCACGTTTGGCGATTTATCCGATGCGGCCTTTCGGATTGTCGCCGCCCTGACCATGACCATCGTGGGGGCGGCGGTGCTGCTGCGATTTATGCCAAAAACAAACATTTGGCGGAAAATCAGCCTGCAAGGCGAACAAAAACGCGAGCAGGGATTTGTGGTCAACAAAGATTACGAACAGCACGTTGGAAAAATCGGGATTGCGATCTCGCCGCTCCGCCCGGCCGGCGTGGGAAAATTTGGAGACCAACGCTTGGACGTTGTTTCCGAAGGCGGTTTTATTGAAAAGGACACGCCAATAAAAATTGTGCGCACGGAAGGCATTCGCGTGATTGTGCGGGAACATAAACCGGCGGCGGAGAAGCAGCCGTGAAACGTGATATGTGAAGAATGAATGGGCAATTTTCTTCACCAATCATCACGGCAACCGGGACAAACCGTATCGCGAATCACGAATTGTTTCAACATTTCCGATCAATAAAAAGGTTAATATTAAACGGATGTACGCTGATTTTTTTAGCATAAAAAACTTGGAGGCGTAATGGAATTACCAATTTTTGGTCTGTTTTTTCTGTTGATTGTTTTTTTAATTCTGTTTTTCTATTTTATTCCCATTGGATTGTGGGTCACTGCGCTGGCGTCCCGCGTTCGGGTCAGTTTGGTTAGCCTGGTCGGGATGCGGCTGCGAAAAATTTCGCCGAATTTGATTGTCAATGCCTTAATCAACGCCCGCAAGGCCGGGTTGATCGTCGATACCGATATGCTGGAAACTCACTACCTTGCCGGTGGTAATGTCAAGCGGGTTGTGGACGCATTAATCGCCGCGGACAAAGCCGGGATTTCGCTTGATTTCAAACTGGCCACGGCAATCGACCTGGCTGGCCGCAATGTGTTGGAGGCGGTGCAAACCAGTGTAAATCCTAAAGTTATCGACGCGCCGACCCAGGGCAAGATTTCCGCCGTGGCAAAAGACGGCATTCAGCTAAATTCCCGCGCCCGCGTCACGGTGCGCGCCAATTTACAGCGCCTCGTCGGCGGAGCCACCGAAGAGACCATCATTGCCCGGGTTGGCGAAGGGATTGTTTCGGCGATCGGTTCAGCGGATTCCTACAAAGTGGTGTTGGAAAATCCTGACCAAATCTCCAAAAGAGTTTTAGGTCGCGGCCTGGATTCCGGCACGGCGTTCGAGATTTTATCCATCGATATTGCCGACGTGGATGTGGGAAAAAACATTGGCGCTTTTTTGCAGGCCGACCAGGCGGAGGCGGATTTGAAAGTCGCCCAGGCAAAAGCGGAAACGCGACGCGCCATGGCTGTCGCGCAGGAACAGGAAATGAAAGCCAAAACCCAGGAAATGCGCGCCAAAGTGGTGGAAGCAGAAGCCAAAATCCCCCTGGCAATTTCCAAAGCCTTTGTGGAAGGCAACCTGGGCGTTTTTGATTATTACAACCTGCGCAACATCCAATCGGATACATCGATGCGCGACAGCATCGCCGGCGGCGAAAAAGACGAAGGCTCAAAACAATAGGCAACGGATAAATTGAGGATTAGCATCGAGAGTTGCGTGAGGAGACCCCTGCATTCGCAGGGGTGACAGCGTAAAACGCACATGTCATTCCTGCGAATGCAGGAATCCCCACGCAATTTACAATAAATTAGTTCATTTTCCATCAACATGTAATTCGCATTAGCAAATAGAGAAACACAATGGATCAATTTGTTTTTTTCATCATCATTTATATTGTTTTTACACTGTTCGGAATGCTCCAGAAAAGGATGCGCGGCGGGGCATCCGGCAAATCCAAAAGGCAGCGGAGACCCCGGACGCAGGCAGTCGGGAAACGCGGTGCAAAACGCTCCCCTCAGCAACAAATTGAAGACGCGGAAATTCCGGAATTTTTGCGTCGCATGTTAGGTCTGGATCTCGAACAAAAACCCGCGCCGCAACTGCAACAATCCCCGCCGCCCGAAATTGTCCGGGGCGAGAAAAAATACACAGTGATTGACGATTGGGATGAAACCGTTGAATCAGACCCGGATTTGCCGAGTTCCGCGGAAGGCGGTCACGCGGAAGCTTCGCTGACGAAACTCATCCACAAAACCGAGGCGCATCAACACGCCAAACCGTATCGAGACCCACACACCTGGGGGCTGGCGTTCACCGAAAAACCGGCGCCCGAAGCTCCCAAAAATAAAATAATTTCGATGTTAAAGAACCCGAACAGCATCAGGCAGGCGATTGTATTGCGAGAAATTCTGGATCGCCCGGCGCACACGCGGCGTTACCGCCTTCCGGGCATACGCTAAACCGGATTGACAGATGATAAAGTCTTTATTACTCATTATTGTTTTTGCGGCGTTGTATTTATCGTGCTCGGATCGGAAAATTGCCGATTCCGGCGGCGGAAGCGGCGCCAACCATCAGCCCACGGAAATTGGCGGCGCGCTAAACGGGCAGCTCCGTCTGAGCGACTCACCTTTTTTTGTCGCCGAGGACATTTTCGTAAATTCCATGCAAACTTTATCGATAGAAACCGGGGTCGAATTGATTTTCAGCGACAGCGCCCGGCTCGTCGTGCGCGGCGCGTTATTCGCAAGCGGGAATAAGGAGCGGAAAATCACTTTTCACGCCGCGACCACGGGCTGGGGAGGGATTCACTTTATCAATACGACCGGGAAATCCGTGCTGGAATTTTGCGAGATCAGCGATGTGCAATTAGTAACGCTCAATTCGACTGAAAACGGGGCAATCGAGATCAATCATTCGCAGGTGGATTTGCTAAACAACATTATTCGCGATAATTATTCGGATTTCGGCGGGGCAATATCAGCGATCAATAACAGCGATATCGTTTTTAAAAACAATGTGTTACGAAATAATCAATGCGTGGTGTTTGGCGGGGGAATGCTGGTTTCTGAATCGAACGCCGTCATCCATAACAACACGTTTTTCAAAAACCGGGCAGACAATGTCGGGGGCGGTTTGGTGCTGCTCAATGCCGGGGAAATGGATGTGCAAAACAATATTTTTTATCAAAACAGCGGCACGCAGGGAGACCCGCGAATTCACTTTAGCGGCGAATCGCCCGGCAATGCGTTGATTGCTTTCAATTTTGATGACCCGTTTGCCGATCCGCTGTTTTTTTCGGAAAGTGATTTGCACCTCCGGAGCAGTTCACCCGCCATTGACGCCGGAAATCCCCAGGAAAGTTTTAATGACCCCGATGACAGCCGGAACGACATGGGCGCGTACGGCGGCCCCGGCGGCGATTGGTAAACGAAATTTACACAGCGTCATCCGGCGGCGATCCGGTTTCCACGCTTTTTTCCCAGGGCAGATGTTTATAATCGAAATTGCCTTCCTCAATAATGTTGAATTTAATCACATCGAAATTCGGGCTTAAATCAAAATCGCTGGGAATGATTTGCGAATAATGCCGCATGATTAACTTTGCGCCATAGGGTGATTTGACCGGCGCCCCATTTGCCGCCGTCGAATTCAACTTCGGTGAAATCGGGTAGCCAACATTTTGAAAGGCCCGGGCAATCATGCCCGAACAAATGACTTTAAACTCGGTGCAATCGCCCAGGCAGGCGTTGACGCCGCGTTTTTTGGAAAAATTCAACCAATCCGGCAGCAGAAAAAAGGCGAGATCAATGATGTTTTGCTGATCGTATTTTTTCCCAAGATTGCTCAACACTTCATCGATAACCTGCTGAAGATCATCGGGCGAAATCCCAAACGGGCGGCAAACGCGAATGTTGGAATCCCGGTATTTTCGCAATGGCGCCGCTGTAACACCCGTGTCGGAAAATGCCTCGATGACCAAATGGCGGGCGTCATCGCCAAACTGCCGCAAATATTTTTCGCGATCCTTGCAGTTGGGTT
>CAYVDX010000284.1:0-5423 GCA_964450485.1 uncultured Calditrichaceae bacterium | reverse complement strand
GTTTTTTCCGGAAAAGTTTACGATGAATTTTATAACCCGGTCAATGATGCGCAGGTGCAAATGACCGTGACAAAGGACTCGATGCGTATTTCGGACGAAGTGGCGGCCGAAGGAAACGGATTCTATCGCCAAACGCTATCGGGGCTGCCACAGGGCAATTTTAATTATCGAATTGAAGCGAAACGCGATAAGCAATTATTAGGGGTTCGAACCGGGCGCTTCACGGTCAAACCATTTTTCATCGAATTTCAACAAATACCTGCAAACCGGGCATTGATGCGGCAATTATCCCTCGCGACAAATGGTAAATTTTACGTACCGGGGAAATTTGTAAAAAAATTTCCTGAGCGGAAATTCGTCAGCCGGGTGCAATTCACATTTTCAGAATTTTTTCTATGGCGTTATTGGTACTGGCTGGCGCTGCTGATCTTTTTGCTAAGCATTGAGTGGTTTTTAAGGAAACGGTGGGGCTTGCTGTAGAAACATCAAAACGAACCAACGCTTTTACGACACGATCTTAGCGGGAATCGTTTGACACTCGCGGATGATCAGCAAGGCTTAGTCTTAAATACAGCGATCAACCGATCAAAAATAAAACTTCATCAAGTGAATCGCCTGATCGTAATAGCTTCGGCCAAACAAATTCAGGTGATTCAAAACGTGATACAGCTTGTAGATGTTTTCCCGGTAATCATATCCCGCCGGGAGGGGAAAACACTCCCGGTAGGCGGCATAAAAACCGGCGTCAAAGCCGCCGAAAAGTTTTGTCATCGCCAAATCGGCTTCGCGATGGCCGTAATACACCGCCGGGTCGATGATTACAGGTTGATTCTGTGAATCCGCTAAAAAATTTCCGCTCCACAAATCGCCGTGCAGCAAGGCTGGCGGCTCCTCGCTGCCCAAAAGAATGCCGTCAATTTTGTTTTCCAGTTTTTGGAATAATTTCCTCATCTCATCATCAGCAAAACCATTTTTTTCCGCGAGGCGAAATTGAAATGCCAAACGATTTTCCCAGTAAAATTTGACCCAATCGGATGCCGCGCCTGCCAAGGGAATGTTTAACTGCACGGTTGAACCGATAAAATTATCTTCATAAAAGCCGAATGAATCCGCGCTTAAGCGATGTAATTGAGCAAATTGCCTGCCGAATCGTTCAAAAAAACCGCCGCCAGGCCGCGCCGCGGGGATGAATTCCAACAGCAATAATTCATCTGTTACCAACAGCGCCTCCGGCACGCGAATCGCGCCGGATTTTCGCAGCTCGCGCAGCCCATTTGCTTCTTTTGGGAACATGCGTCGATCCTGTGCACCGGTTTTCAGGAAAAATTCCCGCCCGGATTTCAGGCGAATTTTCTGCGCATCGGCAATACTACCGCCGCCCACCATCCGCCGGCTTGTGATTGTTTCTCCGGCCCACTGCTCGATGGTTTTTTGGATTTTTTCGTTCGTTGTCATTGTTTTTTTTATAATTTGTATTTAGCCATTCTCGTTACAAAGTTCCCGCTTTGTAACCTCATTTTCCCCTAAAGCTCCGCCTTTGCCCCCCCTTCTCAAAAGTGTCCGGTACTGATAATTTGTAACCGCAAAGGTGCGAAGGCGCAAAGTTTTTATAAAAAATCGTCGATCACGATTGCCGTCATTCCCGGTTTCATCTTTCATCTTTCAACAGCCAGTCCAGCAGCCCTTCGCAGGCGTCTTCTAAAATGTCGAGCACATGCTCAAAGCCATGTAATCCGCCGTAATAGGGATCGGGCACGCTGGTTTCCTTACACTTTCGGCAAAAGTCAGTCATCTTGAAAATTTTGTGACCGTAACGCCCTTCCCGGTCCATCGCCCGCAAATCTCGAATATTTTCATCGTCCATCCCGATGATTGCGTCAAATTTTTCAAAATCTTCACGGGGATCGAATTGGCGGGCCAGGCTGGTCAAGTCATACCCTCTTTCGGCAGCGGTTTTCCGCATGCGCCGGTCTGCCCGTTCGCCAGCGTGCCAGCCGCCGGTCCCGGCGGAATCGACAAAATAGGTCGTTTCCAGCCCTTCCCGCTTGAGAATTGCTTTCATCACCCCTTCCGCCGAAGGCGAGCGGCAAATATTTCCGAGACAGACAAAGAGTATATTTTTCATGGTTTATGATCCAAATTTTATTTTTTTTTGAGGATTATCAATTTAACTTCTTATAATGGCGTTTAAACGCAACCAGCGTCTATTAATTAGCGTAAAATCTACAAAAATAAAGGAGGCGTGTCAAATGACCCTGAATTTACCGGAAAAATTGCTATTGTTGGGCTTGAATGATGAAAAAGGCTCTGTCATATTTTCTTCATCAACTGCGTTGCCCTACGGGCTGGCCGGCGCAATTTTATTGGAGTTGCTGTTTCAAAAACGGTTGCACTTGATCGATGACAAAATATCCGTCATTGATCGTAAACCCATCGACAATGCGCTGTTGGATGAAACGCTCGCATTAATCGCTGCTTCAGAAAAACCACGGAAAGCAAAATATTGGGTGAATAAAATTCACAGCAAAATCAAAAAAATTCAGGATCGCCTGGCGGAAGGGCTGGTCGAAAAAGACATCCTGCAAAAGGAAGAAAAAAAATTTTTATGGCTAATCCCCTATCGCCGCTATCCCGAACAGAATGCGGCGGCGGAGCTGGCAATTCGAGATAAAATTCGTGGGGCAGTGCTCGATAACCGGGATGTTGATGAACGGCTATTGTCGCTGATTAGCTTAATGCGTACTTGCCAATTAAGCAATGAAGTTTTCGATAAATCCGAACGAAAAGCCGCGAAAAAACGCATCAGGGAAATAAGTAAAAGTGAACTGGTTAGCAAGGCGGTATCTGATGCTGTTGAGGCGGCAAATGCGGCGATCATCGCCGTTATTGCTGCAAGTGCCGCAACATCGTCTGCGGCGAGTTCTTAAAAAACAGGTGATTTTGTTGGGAGAAATAACGAAGGATTTCGGATCAGGCGCCGAGATAATAGAGCACCCATAAAAGAGTGGTGTAAATAAAATCTTTGATTGTACCGATCATGTCAATGCCGAATTTTGCAAGTAAAATCACATGAGAAAACCAGATGGCGAGACCGGCAAAAATGTACAGCATAAAGCGCATGGCGCCGCTCTCGTTTTTCCCGGAGATAATACTGGAGAGCACGTATAATAAAACGATGCCTAAAATGGTGGCTGAATAAATAAATAATGCGCCATTATACGGGTCTTGTTCTGAAAATGGGAGATCATACATAATGTATGCAGTGGTTGGCCAATAAAGGCCGGCAAAAAAGTACAGCACGACGTTGTGATACTTGCTCCAGGCCATTTTTGCAAAATTGAACATGCCCACGGAAATAGCAATTCCGCCGATTATTGCCAGCACAATGACAAGTCCCCGGGAACCGGCAAATAGTCTCGAAACCAAATTCACAATTCTTTGAAGCGGTTCCGGCAAAAAAAGCATCCTGGCAAAAAGAACAAACATCGTATCAATCCATAAGTTGAACTTCACAACGATGATTGGGGGGATTGGTCCCCTTTAATTTTGATAAGTAATTATAATTAAAAAAATTATAATTATCAAAAATAAAATGACAGTGATGTATTGTTATTATTTTTAAGGCATGATTATAAAAAACGAATCAAAATCGTTTTGGGTCAAAAAAAATGACATTTATCAAAAAAACAGCAATTGCAGACAATCGAGACTGTGTTCCGCACTCAACCGGTCAGTCGAATTGGTGTTTGAATGCGTTAAATTGATCACGCAGTTCTTTTATTTCCGCGGACAATGCCTCGACCTTTTGGTTTAACTCCGCAATTTGTGAGTTGCTTCCGGCTGTTTGGAACGCGGGGTAAGCCCTTGCTTCCGCCGTCAGTTTTTCAATATCGGGTTTTCCGGCGAGAAGATGTATAAAGCGATGTTCTTTTTGCCCCGGCCAAACCGGTAATTTTATGACCAACGGCTGTGGTTTACGGTTTTCATCGCTTAAATCATCCAACACTTCCATGACGTCATCCAGATTCTCAAATTCGACCATTCGGCTGGTGCGGGCGCGGATTTCGCCAACGGTTTGAGGGCCGCGGAGCATTTGCACGCAAAGCGCCGCCGTTTCTTTATTGCTGAGAAAAAATATCTCCTTCATGCGATGTTTGTATTTGCGCACCCGGCTGCCCTTGGTGGAAACCACGATGAGCATTTCTTTTTTGCGCAAATTCCCGAGTGTATCTAAAATGACGTCCTCATCGTAACTCACAACCGGATTGCGATTCGATTTTTGATTGCATGCTGACTTGATGGCATTTGGGGTCATCGGGTAATATTCGGGGATGGTCATCTGTTTTTCCATCAAAACACCCAACACACGAATTTCTTCCGCGTTAAAATTCATTTCCACTTTAAAAACCCTTTTTCGGTTTGAATCGCAAATTTATTCATTGACAACCCGGCGTGAGATGCCTTGTTTATTGCTGACTTTGGCAATCGGCAAGGATACGGTGTGAGTTTCGATTTCCGGGGTCAATTTCTCAATTGACTGTCGTAAAAAACGCGGCAGAATCAATCGCCGGGTTAACAAAATGTTTTTCCGATCTTCGAGATGGGCAATCATTTGGTAATATGCTTCTTCGCCGTATTCTTCGACAACTTGCTGCTTCCGCTCCGGTTGCCGGAAGTGAAACAACATGCTGATTGGATCGGCTTCCGGGTGAAACTGTGTGCCGATCATCTCGTTTGAGAGCCGGACAGACATCAACGCCTTGGGCAAATCCGGACGGCTGCGCTGTTTTTCTGTTGCTAAAATCTCAGCGCCTAATCGTCTTAATTTCGTCATCTCAGGCTGTATTACTTCAAATTGACGAAAATCAGCCGCATAGAAAATCTCCGGCAGTTTAGCAAATAAAGCGTCGCCGGCGGCTGGGGGCGTTCTTTTTATCGGGATGATCCCCAAGGCTTGCTTTGCGCGTTTTTGGATTGTTGCAAAATCAAAAAACCGCGCCATCATTTGAAATGAATGGCATATAAAAAAAACAAATTTAGGCGGCTGTTCCCCGCGTTGATTGTGATTCCAGATATCGTCGATTAACCGGAAATATTTGCGCTCCCAGGTTTTTCCCGCGCCGTCAAAGGGGCTGCCGGGTCCGCCGGATGAAATATAAATGTCCTGGTCGAGCAGGGGTGTTTCCGATTTATAGCGTGTTTCAAAGACCGTTAGCTTAACAGGGCGATGACTTACTTTACGGTGCGCCCGCCGCACAATTTCCTTGATACACCCCATTCCCTGGTTTGGCTCGTTATCGTACAAGTCTAAAACCGCGATTTTGACAGGTAAATTTTGCCACATTTTTACACCACTTTCATTACAAACAAAGTATTTGTGTAGCTCTATAAGCATTGGAAGTTCATTCCGCACAATTATACAG
>CAYVDX010000283.1:2148-5431 GCA_964450485.1 uncultured Calditrichaceae bacterium | reverse complement strand
TTGCAAACGTTTTATGCTCCCCTCCACCGACCGGATGATGTGCTCATGGCTAAAATCATAGCGGCCGGGCATGCCTTTTTGCGGATCATCGGGAAAGCGAATGCCGCATTTGCCTTGCAGGATAATGTTGTCCCGAATGCCCGGAATTGCTTGCCAGATTTCCGCAAACGCCCGCTCGGATTTTCCGCGCATGTAAATATCGGCGTGATCGAACAGGTTGACGCCGGATTCGCACGCCGTTTCAATGGCGGCAATGGCGGCTTTTTTATGCGCCTCGGTCAATGGTTGATCATCCCATGCCCCGCCGAGATTCATGCAGCCGTAAGCAATTCGGGAAACTTTTAAATCGCTGTTGGAAATTTGATAGGTTTTCATTTCATATTTACGCAAATTGTTGTTACCGAAATTTGAAACCCGAAATTTAAAATTGGATGAATCGAGGTTCCCAATTTCAAGTTTCAAATTTCAAATCCCTGCTAAACTCGCAGTCATTGCATAAACCCGAGAAGCCGCATATTTTATTAGAAGTAACGATCAAAAAAACTTGTCTATTCAAAGACAACAAAGTGAATGACAAAATAATGATTCCTTGAATTTTATTCAATGATTTTGTCGTCAATCATTTTGTCTTGATTGCGCTTGAAAATTCACATACTTTTTTTCATTATTTTTTAATATTAAGTATTTTAATGGTTGAATTCAATAACAAATCGAAAGGAACAGATATGGCGGAACTAACCCTGCGCGAAAGCCAGCAAATGATTGACGATTGGATCAAAACTGTGGGGGTGCGTTATTTTTCCGAACTGACAAATTTGGCGCAATTGGTGGAAGAAGTGGGTGAGCTTGCCCGAATCATGTCTCGCACGTTTGGCGATCAAAGCTTCAAGGCGTCGGACGAAGGTCGCGACCTTGCCGATGAGCTGGCGGACGTGCTGTTTGTGCTCATCTGCATCGCCAACCAAACCGGGGTGGATTTGACCGACGCGCTGCAAAAAAATCTCGCGAAAAAGACCCGGCGGGACGGCGAGCGGCATAAAAATAATCCCAAGCTGCGTTAATTTACGAAGTGTAGTACCTGAAGCCGGAGCTTCGGGGCCGGCGTTACCAGGCTGGAGCCTGGTAACGAGAATAAAACTATTTTACGCGAACCATTAACGCGACATTGGCAACAACGCCGTCCAGCGGGGCATAAATCTTTTCAAATGCCGGAGCTTCGGGATACCTGTTGCTAAGCCGAACCACGGGACCATATTTGGTCTGCCGCTCATCAAAGATGTTCTCGATATTAAAAATCAGCGAAAAATTTTCAAAACTGCGTTCAATCATAAATCCGAGTGTCCAAAAATCCCGGGATTTTATGGTTCGACTTAAATACTGCCGTCCGGTATAAAAAGCTTCGATCCCGGAACGCCAGGGATTCGCTTCATACGCCAATGTCATATTGAATTTATTGGACGGCGTCAATTCAAAATTGGATGTGACGTTATCAATTGTCTGTTGAACATCGGTATAACTGTAATCGATAAACAGGGAAAACGCCTCCAGCGCCATGACGATATTCGTATCAAATCCCTTTGAAAAAAGCGAAGTGTTTGAATTTAAGCGATTTAAATTGCCTTCAGTCGCTATTTGGCTCTGAATAATGAGCGCATGATCTACTTTTGTCAAAAATAACGCCTGGTTAATAGAAACGATAAATTCATCGAGGTAAAAATTGTAGGTTACATCAAAATTTATCTCCTTTGATGTTTCCGCCTTCCAGTTTAACGCGCCTTTATACCGAAACAGGTATCTTTCTTCAAAATCCGTGACGCTGTCAAATAAACCGGGAATATTGTATCCATACCCGCCGTTTAGCCGGACAAAAAAGTTGTCGGTAAATTTATACATTGACGACAGGTGCGGCAGCAAAAACGATTTGTATTCGCTGTGATAATCAAAACGTATGCCCGGCTGGATGGTCAGGCGGGGCGTTATTTGCCAATCATCCTGTGCGAAAACGCCTGGCGTGTAGTAATCATAATCATGCAGTTTGATGGCGTCGCGATGCTTTTGTTGAAAAGAATCCGTCACGAAGTTCAGCCCAAATACGATCCGGTGATTATTTTGATGCCAGAGATACGACGCCTCGGAAAAGCTGAAAATTTGCCGGCCGATAAAATTAAAGTCTGCTTGATTGACCTTCCGCAGAAAATAATTCACGCTGTTTTTGAGGGTCAGTACCCCATTATTCGTAAATTTTTTGGTGAATTTGAGACGCGTGCTGAAACGGTTAGATTTGCTGTTTTCAACAAAAGTGCGGCTCGAACCAACCCCTTTTTTGATGGTGGAAATATCGCCGCCTTCGCGATTCTCAAAAAAAGATGACAGACTCATGCTCAATGTGGTTGAATCATCAAAATAGTAAAACAGACGGGGATTTAAGGTCATTTGGCGAAAATCCGGTAAATCGGTAAACCCGTCATTATCAACATCGTAGGCGACCTGGGCGCTCTGGCTGGCCAGAAAAGTGACGCCGATTTTTCCATTTCGTTTTGAATAAAACGAACTAATATCGCTGCCTTTTTTGTGAGTACGATTTAAAATGATTGTCCACAGCGGCTTTTCAGCAGGCGTTCTCGATACCAGGTTTATAATGCCGCCGATGGCGCCTTCGCCATAAAGGGTTGAAATTGAGCCTTTAATAATTTCAACTTGCTGCAGATCCAGCGGCGGAATTTGCAACAGGCTTAGTCCGGAAGAAAATCCGGTAAATCCCGGAAATCCATCTTTTAGCAGTTGGGTGTACGTACCGGGCAGCCCTTGCAGCCGGAAACTGACATTGCCGGTAACCGCCGAAGTTTGCTGAACCTGAAGCCCGCTGGCTTCACTTAATAATTCGGAAATATTGCCCGGTCGAATCGCGGTTTCTTCATTTATTTCTTCGGAACCCAGCACCTCGATGCGAATCGGGTTATCACCGACAACGCCATTATTCCGGGTCGTTGAAACCATAATTTGGTCGGCTTGAAATGGATCCGGATCTAAAAAATATGTTTTTAACGGTATGGCTTGCCGGTCGGAAAAAGTGAGTCGAATTCTTTTGGTCCGATAACCGAGATAAGAGAATATTACCTGGAAAGTTCCATTTGGTATGCCGGTAATTCGGACGAATCCGCTGTCGTTTGTTGCGCTGCCCACCTGTAACGAATCCAGATAGACATTGGCCCCGATCAGGGCGTCATGGGATTCATCGTCTTTGACATAAGCCCGAAAAACGTTTTGGCAAAACGCATTTTGC
>CAYVDX010000283.1:0-2138 GCA_964450485.1 uncultured Calditrichaceae bacterium | reverse complement strand
TTTTTATACCATTAAAATCAAAAAATTCAGCAGGAAATAAGTGTTTCGCATTTCAGCAACCCTTTTATGGCTTCGCAAAAATATACGACCCCCGCACCCAATAATAAAGGGTGGGAATCAGTACCAGCGAGAGCAGAATTGAAAGCATCATTCCCCCGATCATCGAGACGGCCAGGGGTTGGAGCATTTCAGCGCCGTCGCCCATGGCTAAGGCCAGCGGCAAAAAGCCGGTGATCGTGGAAAGGGTCGTCATCATAACCGGGCGCAAACGCACCCGGCCGGACGTAAGCAATGCCTTGCGCACGTCCGGTTCTTTTTTTAGAAAATACTCCGCGTAATCGATGACCAAAATGCCGTTGTTGACCACCACGCCGATGATCATAATCATGCCCATAAACGAAGAAATATCGAAAGGTATGCCGGTGATCCACAGCATCAAAAACACGCCGCTGACGGCCAAAACCGTGCCGATCATAATGATGAGCGAGGTGCGGAAAGAGCGAAACTCGAACAGCAAAATCGTAAACACCATCAGCGCGCCGGCAACCATAATCAGCATCAGTTGGCTGAAGGCCTTTTGCTGGCTTTCATAAGCGCCGCCCAATTGAACGGTAATGCCCGGCGGCAGGGAAATTTTATTCAACATTGCTTGTGCATCATTTGCCACGCTGCCTAAATCACGCCCGGAAATCTGCCCGCTCACGTTGACCACCAGGCTCAAATTCTCATGCTCCACATCGGTCAAACCGGGTGATTTTTGCAATTCAGCGATTTCTTCCAGGTTAAACATCCGGTGAAGCCGGGGCAGGTAAATCCGGAGGCGTTGGATATCTTTTAAATGTTGAAATTTATGCTTTGCATAGCGTAGCTGTACCGGGATTATTTTCAGCCCGGAAACCACATGTGTCGGCGATTCGCCCCACAGCGCCATTCGCACCGCCCGATTCACTTCCGCCACGCTCAGACCATAGCGCGCGACGGCTTCCGGCAGCACCCGAATGGTCAGCTCCGGCTCGGAGGGATCAAACCCGCGATAGACGTCCACAAGATTTGGCACTTTTTCCAGCGAATCGGCAATTTGCTGGGCGACTTGCTGCATCAGCGGGAGATTATTTCCCATCACTTTGACGGCAATCGGAGCGACTTCTCCGGCAAGATCGCTATTTAAACGGTCCGGCAACACCTGGAAAAGCTCGGTTTCCAGCCGCGGTTCAGCGGCTTCGGCAACGCCGCGCAGATCGTCCATAATTTCATAAACCGAACGATCGCGATCTTTTTTCAACGAGATCAAAAAATCGCCGTCGTTGGGATGCAGGCGGGGATGCCCCAGGCTGGTGCCGATACGCAGAGAGTAATTCTCCATTTCCGGCACCTCGCGCAAGCGATTCTCGATGGTTTGCAGCATGGAATAGGCGCCCTCCACCGAACTTCCCGGGGGCGCCAAAAAGTCAAGCACGATGGTCCCTTCGTCCCATTCCGGCAAAAATCCGCTGGGAATTCGCAGGTAGGAAAAGATTGCCAATGCGCTAAGCCCCAGGATCAGCAACACTGAAAAAGCCGGTTGATTGAAGCTGAAATTCAGCACTTTTTGATGCCATTTGATAAAATGGGGCAGCACCCGTCCCGGCTTTTTTGCTTTGGTCGAAACCAGCGAATCCGCCAATGCCGGGGTCAGAAAAATAGCCAACAACATGGAAACGCCAATGGTGATTGCCATGGCCCCGGCCAGTGCGCCAAAAAAGATTCCCGGCACGCCGCCCAAAAAAACCAACGGAATAAAAACCACCAGCGTGGTCAATGTCGCGCCGATCAGCGGGGAAATGATTTCGCTGGTTGCTTTGATAACCGCTTCGGTGCGGGCATATCCGTCTTCCAAATAGCGCTCGATATTTTCAACAACCACGATGGCGTTATCCACCAAAATACCGATGGACGCCGCTAAACCTCCCAGGCTCATCAGATTCAGATCCATGTTAGTTATCTTCATGAAAATAAAGGTAATTAACAGGGCCACCGGAATGATAATCGCCGTGACAAGAGTGATTCGCAGGCGACGCAAAAACAGGAATAAAATGAGAATCGTCAACGCCGCGCCCAACAAAATGCTGCTGTAAACACTGTGTATCGACCCTTTGATA
>CAYVDX010000282.1:0-5440 GCA_964450485.1 uncultured Calditrichaceae bacterium | reverse complement strand
GCAATATCTTAATTTAAAGGCGCAGGGGTATCCCGCCGATCATCCGAAAATGCGGGATATCACCAAAAATATCAACAAAGTTCAGTCCGAACTGAAAGAAAAAGCGTTGGCGCTCATTCAAAATGAAACAACATCTAATCCTTTGGCGCAAATAGATAAGATTGTTGATGAGACAATTAATTTGCAAATTGAAATTGAATCGTTGCGTGCCCAGGAAAAAGAACTTGCTGCTATCGTAAAAAATTATCAGGAGCGTCATGGTTCCCTTCCGGAAAAAGAATTTACCCTGGCAAGATTAACCCGGGATAAAAATGTTAATGAACGCATTTACCTCATGCTATTGGAACGTCAGGAACAGGCAAAAATTTCGATTGCAAAACAGTCGGAAAATATTCGTGTGATTGATAAAGCCCATTTGCCCAAAGAACCGATCAGCCCGCGTAAAACGCTGAATTTGGCAATCGGAATTTTGTTGGGGTCGCTGATGGGTATTGCGATTGCATTCGTTATGGAAGTTAAAAATGCCACTGTTGATACACCGGAGGACCTTGAGCGGATCACGCAGACGCCGGTTATCGGCACGATTCCAAATATTAATGTTTTTTCAAAAGGAAAATTCAAAAACGCTAATCTTTTTCAAAAAGATGATGGTCAGAAAAATGAACGAATTTATCGCGCGTTAATTTCCAGCCTTGAGCCGAACACGGTTGTTTCTGAGGCGTATCGAATGTTGCGTTCAAATTTGCAGTTTATGGGCGTTGGAAAACAGTTTAAAACAGTGTTAGCAACCAGCCTCGGACCAGGCGACGGCAAAACAACGACGTTGACCAATCTGGCAATCGCTTTTGCTGCATTTGGGAATAAGACTTTGTTAATCGACTCGGACTTGCGAATTCCCCAAATTCACAACTTTTTTGGAACACCGCGTGAGCGAGGCGTAACGGATTTATTGGGTGCTTTAAATGAATTAGATGAATTTGTCGCAAATCCGGTAAAGCAAAAAAGAAAATCTTCGATAAATGGGGTTTCTAACAATACCGTGGAAAATTCATCATCGAAAAACCCAAAGAATCAGGAAATGAAATTAGCGAATCTGCAGGCATTGTTTCAAGACGCCAACCGGCAAACAGGGATAAAAAATTTAAGTTTTATGCCGAGCGGGACCAAGATGGAGTATCCGAATGAAATTATTTCCACCGGCCCGATGCCGATTATTTTGCAGAAATTCCAGAACCGTTTTAATGTTATTCTGGTTGATTCCGCGCCGTTGTTGCTGGTTGATGACACCTTGATGCTGGCCAGCATTGTAGATGCCGTAATTTTGGTCATTCATCCAAATAAATATGACCAGGAGATGTTAATAAAAGCCAAAAAAATGTTGGAAAATGCCAACGCAAATTTAGTCGGGTTGGTATTTAATAATTTTGAAGTCCAGGGACATTATAAAAAGTATTATGCTGAATATTCGGAAAAAGTCTCATAGATTATAACCTATGAGTGGCGGCATAAGCCCAAAAAATTGAAATGTAAATTAGATACGGTCCAATAAAAATGAATGAAATTTTTCGTAATCCGGATACTTTTGTTTTCCTCATTAGCGCGGGCGTTTTGTTATTGTTAGGTGTCATTTGGATTATCAAGCGGTATCGGTTGAACAGTGAAAAGGAGCTGGTTGACTCGATCCTGCGTTCAGTGTCCATCCCGATTTTCTCGCAAAGCTTGCCGGAATTAAAACGGGAAATATCCCGCGCGCGTCGCTATCAAAATGATCTTTCGGTGATTATCTTTCGCCAATGCGATCAAAAAACAGGCCTGTTGCACGAAGCTTCAAATCACCTGCTTTTGAATGGTCGATCCAAATCGCCATGTATGAATCGTTGGGACTTTTTGCTATGCGGGCCAATTTTACGCGACTCTTTACGCGCAATAGACCTTTTGACGTATGATGGCGCAAAACACCAATTTATTGCGATTTTACCCGAAACAGATAAAATTCAGGCTGTTCAGACGGTGAACAGGTTAAAGAAAATTTTAGGGTCAACGCTTTCGAAAAAAATGTCGATTGGTATTTCACATTTTCCCAAGGATGGACTGATCATTGAAGATTTGATCAACCAGGCAATGCCGTACACCGGAACACGAGCAGGTGAAAATACGGATGAAAATTCGGACAAAGACAGCCTTTTTTTGAAACAAAATTATAAATCTCGTTAAACCACGGAAAGAATCTATCGTGTCGCATACATATTTGTTAAAGCGTGATGCTCATCATACCTTGAAAAAGAGCTTGCGTGAAATCAGAAGTGAAATCAATCTAAAGAGTTTTAAAAGAATCGAAAAACTCAGACCCTGGTATGAGCAAAACAAACTCATCTTGATGCGAGGTCCTAAATATATTGCGGTAAAGAGAGTTATGGATATTGTTTTGAGCGCGTTTTTGATCCTGTTGGTGCTGCCGGTGCTGATATTGTGTGCAATCATCATCCGGCTGGATTCCAAGGGGCCCATTCTTTATGTGCAAGAGCGGACAGGCTATGCCGGGCGGCGGTTTAAAATGTTCAAGCTCCGCACCATGCACCGTAACGCCGAGGAGCTAAAACAAAAATACATGCACCTGAATACCCTGAGTTATCCTGATTTTAAAATCCCGGATGACCCCAGAATCACCCGAATCGGGAAATTTCTTCGTAAAACCAGTTTGGATGAGCTTCCCCAGATTTTTAATGTGTTAAAAGGCGACATGAGCCTGATCGGACCGCGGCCGACGTCATTTCATCCCTCAAGCTATGACCTCTGGCAAACGGTTCGATTAGAGATAAAACCCGGCGTGACCGGTCTTTGGCAGGTCTCCGGACGCAGCGATATTGAATTCGATGAACGCATTCGCCTGGATTATGCGTACATGAAAAATGTTTCCCTGGGGCTGGACCTCAAAATACTGCTGCGAACGTTCTCAAGCGTGATAAACCGGGAGGGAGCGTAGTTAAAATGACCGATTTTCTGGTAATTGCTTTCTGGGTATCGGTCGGGGCGATTGGTTACAGTTACGCAGGATTTTCACTATTATTATTGGTGTGGGGCAAGCTCAAAAACCGGCGCGTTTACAAACGACCGGTGACGCCGGCGATGAGCCTGATTATTGCTGCCTACAATGAAGAACAGGGAATTGCCCAAAAAATAGAAAACTCCCTGACATTAGATTACCCGCCTGAATTTTTGGAAATTATCGTGACATCTGATGGCTCGACGGATCGAACCAATGAAATTGTGCAATCCTTTGCGGAGCGAGGCGTGAAATTGTTGCGTTTTTCCCGCCGGGGTAAAATTTTTGCGTTGCGTGATGCGGTGGCGCGGGCAAATGGGGAAATTTTGGTTTTTTCGGATGCGAATACCGAGTATCATCCGCTGGCATTGCGAAAGTTAGCGGAAAATTTCGCCGATCCCGAGGTCGGCGGCGTTTGCGGCAACCAAAAGCATAAAAAACACAAAACCGGCGATAATGCCAGCGCCGGTGAAGGATTGTATTGGCGTTATGACAAATGGCTGAAGCAGAGCGAGACGCTGACCGGCAGCATTGTTTCCGCCGATGGCGCGATTTATGCAATTCGCAAATCCCTTTTTCAAATGCCCGCTTCCACCGCGGTTACGGATGATTTTGCCATTTCCACGGCGGTGATTGAGCAGGGGTATCGCCTTGTTTTTGAAAGCGATGCGCTGGCTTACGAAGATCCCATGCCCAGCGCTGAAAAGGAATTTTCGCGAAAAGTGCGGATTATGAACCGCGGGCTTCGCGGGGTGATTTTGCGAAAAAGATTGCTCAACCCCTTTCGCCACGGCTTTTATTCGCTGGTGCTTTTTTCCCATAAAATTCTGCGGCGATTGGTGCCGTTTTTTCTGATCATCTTGTTCTGCGTCAATCTTTTGCTGATAAATTATGCGACATTCTACCTGGCGACCGCCATCGCGCAAATCGCTTTTTACGGGTTGGCGATCATCAGCTATTTTTTGCGGCGAACTCGTTTGGGACGCGCGAAGATTTTGTTTATCCCGTTTTTCTATTGCCTGGCAAACGCGGCAGCATTTATCGCGGTGATCAACTTGTTAAAAGGCAAACGCATCGAACGGTGGAATCCCCAGCGCCAAAAGGCGTAACAGGCGTGGCGGCTGAAAAACGGATGAATTGGAAAAATATTTCAGGCTTATTCAAATAAAGACGAAAGTATAATGTAATTCGACGGGTAATTACAAACTGATTTTAATTCACGGGAGATATCATGCGAATTCTGATTGCCAGTTCAATTCATCCGCCACGGATCGAAGCATTGAAAAAAGAACATGACGTAAAATGTGCGTTTAACGCAAAAGAGGACGAATTAAAATCCGCGATTTACGATAGAGAAGTGTTGATTTTCCGCAGCGGCGTGCAAATTACCGCGGCGGTAATGGAAGCGGCGCCAAACCTGGAATTATTAATCCGGGCCGGTTCGGGCGTTGATAATATCGACATGGAGTACGTAAAAAAACGCGGTCTGAAATTGGTGCGCGTGCCCCAACCGGGCGCTAAAGCTGTTTCGGAGATGGCCTTTGCGATGATGCTGGATTTAGCGCGAAACGTGCTGAAAGCGGATCGCCTGCTGCGCCGGGGAGAGTGGGCGAAAACCCAACTCACCGGCTATTTGCTGACCGGCAAAACCCTGGGCGTCGTTGGCTGTGGAAACATCGGCACGCGCGTGGGAATGATGGGCGCGGCCTGGGGCATGGACGTCATTGCGTGTGTCAAGGATTCGCATCCCGAAGCGGCTGTCCGGGAGTCGTATGCGGCCAAAGGCATTACGCTGGCGACATTTGACGAGGTGATTTCGCAGGCGGATTTTGTCAGCATTCACGTGCCGCTGGATGACAGCACGCGCTACCTGTTTACCGAAGATGTGCTGTTTCGCATGAAAAAAGGCGCTTACCTGGTCAGCCTGGCGCGCGGCGGCGTTGTGAATGAAGCGGCATTGTACAAAGCGTTAACCAGCGGCCATTTAGCCGGCGCGGCAACCGATGTGCATGAAAATGAAGGCAAAAATTTTCGTTCCCCGTTCATTGCGCTTGATAATGTCGTGTTGACGCCGCACATCGGTGCGCAAACCTACGACTCACAGCGCGAGATTGGCGAACGGGTTTCCAAAATCCTGGCAGAACATGTTGCGGAAAGTAAAAGCGTGTTTAGTTAGGCGATACCCAAAGAATAGTGTCCATCCACGGTTGTCATTCCCGCATGTCTTTAGCGGGAATCCACCGTGCCCGGACATAGATTCCCTCCCGGCTAACCGGGATCGGGAATGACACTTAAATGGGCAATTAAAAATTTTTGGAATAAGTAAGTGGACAAAAATACATGCCAATTATAGACAAAATGATTAACGACAAAATAATTAATATATCTTTTTGTTTT
>CAYVDX010000281.1:0-5445 GCA_964450485.1 uncultured Calditrichaceae bacterium | reverse complement strand
GCTCACGTTGTTTTTTACCGTTGGAAAGCGACGTCCAATATTTTTTTTCACGATATAATTTGCTGATTTTCAGCCAGCGAATTTGTTCTGTTTTGCCTTTTAGTTTTGTCTGTTGCGCCAACAGCGTATCGATTTTATCAAATCGTCCGGTTTTTGAAAGATAGGTAAACACTCGGTTCAGCTTTGCCGCCGGCATGGGCGTTTTCGCATAAATGCGCTGAATTTCCCGGAAGGCCATTTCACTTTGGGGATGAAACGGGTATTTTCGGATCAGGTCAAACGCCCGGCTTTCCAGCGACTTGCGATAACCCAATTTTTTGTAAATCGTTACCAGCCGTCCGGTAATTTCCCCTTTGTCAAACCCGCGATATTTTAGCTGTTTTTTGTAATAACCGGCCGCGCTTTTCCAGTTTTTGCGCTGAAAATAGACTTCGGCTAACAGGGAATCCGCCGAAATCCGCAGCGGGCTGGCTGTGAATTGTGTTTTGAAAAGCAACAGTTTTTTGAGGGCCGCGGCCGTATCGGCAAGCGCCAAATCCGCCTTGGCGATAAAATAGTCCCGGTAATCCGCAACCGATTCAACAACGCTATTCCGCGCCCGGAAGGCTTCGATCGCTTCCGAATAATGCTTTGTGTGAAACAAACAGAGCGCCAGCTTCAGTTGGATTTTGGGAAAGCGCTTTATCAACGAGGAATTGGCGTCCAGCGCTTTTTGAAAATGGATTAATGCCCGGAGAAATTCATGCTGTTCGTAATATTGATCGGCGAGGTAATAGTCTTCCGTGCCATTGTTGTCCGGCGCAGCCGATAATGCCGCCCACGGCACAGCCTGGCACAGTAGAAAAATTATGGCAAGTTTTATTAATGAACGAGGCTCCATTCTGCCAATCACCCTTTGCGAAATGTTTCAAAATACGCCCGTTAGCACAAAGTCATCAAATACCGTTATGTGTATTAAACATATATAATCGTTAGTAACAATAGATGCAAATCAATTTGTTGTAAATTATTATTTTTTTTGTTACAAACCGGTTAAATTTCACATTTTTTTACTTGAATTTGAACTCAATCGTTCCACAACTCAGCGGCAAAATTGCCCGGAGCGTACCGGAACTTACAATTCACATAAAAAAAGCAGGACTGACGCGCCGGTCTGCCCTGCCAAAGAATCAATAAGAATGATTGAGTACGACTAATTTGCGACGACTTCAACCCGTATTGTATAACCAAGCCGTTTCAAAAATTGCTCACAATCTTCCCAACTTAATCCAAATGTTTTAACATCTGCAACACCCAAACGGCTGACAATCTCTCGTATTGTTTCATAATTTTTATCTGAGAAGTCGCCCTCCATCATCGCATTTTCTGCCCAGTCCACTAATTCCGACAGTGATAATTGATGATGCAAATATCCTAAGAGCTTATTGGCAACAATTTTTGATGTAATCACTTTCATGCCTACTCCTTTTGAACGCCCCCCCTTTTTTCCTATTGGAAAACAGCCTGTCCCGGGCAGCCACATCGGCCGTTACGCCTAAGATTAATGAACGCAAAACTCTTAATTCCCCGCCTTTACAAGGAGGGGACGCGTAGCGAAGCGTTCAGCGAGCGGAGCAGGGGTGGTTAACATTACGAAATCGAGCAAACCACCCCTGATTTTCTTGCTGAACGCTTCGAAAATCTGTCCCCATCCCGGAAAGCCGGGACGGGGAATTTGTGACCATTTTTACCTAAAAAATCAGGTCTACACTCATGCTGGCAACCAGTCTTTATTAAACCATAGAATGCTCACTTCAGCAGCATCAGCTTTCGCGCGTCCTTGAATTGCCCGTTAATCTCCAATTTATAAAAATAAATGCCGGAAGTGACGGTGTTTCCGAATTCATCCCGCCCGTTCCACAAAATTTCGTAAGTGCCGGTTGCATAGCGGTCATCCGTTAAGATGCGCACTTTCTGACCCAGGGTATTGTAAATGGTCAGGCGCACGTCGGCTTGTTGCGGCACGTCAAAACGAATGGTGGTGGTCGGGTTAAAGGGATTGGGATAATTTTGGTAAAGCCGGAATTTCGCGGGAACGCCGGCGTCGCTAATGGGGTCGGCGATGCCAACCGGCGTTTCTAAAAATTCGATTGCGCGCTGAAACAAGGTATTTCGCCGGGTTTCGTCGGTAATGGCTTCGAAGCCGAATCCCAAAATGACGGCTTTTGACTGACCATTTTGGTAAGAAATGCCGGCCGTGGCGGTTGCGCCGCTGGAATACCTGAACTCCTGCGCGGTTGTCGCGGAATCGACAATTACCATCTGGTCACGCGAGGTTTGATTGCCCGCCGCGCCGGCGCCCGTTACCAGGATAAGCCCGTTTCCGATGATGCTGCCGGATTCTCCCCGGACCACCGGCGAGTTAACATTTTGCACAAAACCAATACCCAGCGTGTTTAAAATATCGGTGCTGTCGTTTTCTTCAATGATATCCTGCCCACTGATAAAGAGCTTTCCGCCGTTATTCAAATGCGCCAGCAACTCCGTTGCTTCCGTTGAATCAATCGAATTGCTATCGCTGTCGCCGGTGAACCAGATGACGATGCCGCGGGGAAATTTTGTCATGACGCTAACGCTGGGAGTTCCCTGGGTTTGGGTTTCCCACAAATTATAGGTCAACGTATCCGCCAACACCGCATCGATGTAATAGCTTTCATAAGTGCTGCTGTCATCGTCATCCACGATGAACACATCCGCCTTTGTGGGGAGTTCAATATTATGCGCCGTGCCGCCGGGAATCAGTTCAACACTGTCAACTTCGGTAAAGGGATACGGCGCCGCCGGGTGAACGGCAATATCATAAACGCCCACGATTGTGGTGATATCAAAAAAGCCGCTGCTATCGGTTGAGGCGGTTACATACGGCCCGGGGTTGGGATTATCGCGGTGAAAAAATTCCAGCACGGCCGGGATGCCCTGCCCGGATGTCGGGTCTTGAACCTGTCCGGTAAACGCCGCCTGAATCGCCGGGGCCATCGAAAAATCAACCTGCTGGGGGAAATATGGCTGAACCGTTACTGTCGTATCAATTGATGTGAATTCAAATTTGCTGGCCTGAAAAGTAACCGTTTTGACCGGAATGCCAAAAGAAAACTCACCGGTAGAATCGCTGATGACCGTTTGCCCGCTTTCCACCACTTTCAAGGCGACGCCTTCCAGGGGAAGCCCGGTTGCCTGCTCGGTGATGGTACCAAAAACGGCATGTTTAAACGTAAAAGCGCCGATCCGGTTTGCCCAGGTGTTTGCCGGGCTGGTGGCATATTCCACCAACGTCCAGATGACCGATGGATGCTGCGGATCCAGGGCAATGCCCATATAATCTCCCCAGCGATTGCGCGCCCCGCCGAACGTTTTTACATAATTTGCCTCGCCCGCTTTGAGCAAAGCGGATGGCGCCAATCCCGGCGTATCAAAGGAGCGGCGCCCGGTGTACGCAGCCCCGGCATATTCATTGTCGCCGGAACGGGTAAATCCAATGACGACATTTTCGTCCTCGTCAACCATGATCGCCGGGTACATGTAAAAAAAGCCGTTCGCCCCAAAAGTGACGTCTTCGACAGCGGTTTCCGCGGCAAGATCGATCTTGAGATAGCGAATGAAAGAATAATTATTACCCTGCCCCCCGGCGACGGCAGTGGCTGTCCAGAGCTGCCCGTTTGTGTAAACGGCATTTCGATACGATCTCCTCCCGGAATTAATCCGGGGGGAGCCGCCGCCTAATTGATTCGCGTCCGGGGGCTGCGCCGCCGCAGTTGTGGGAATGTTTACGGCTGTTAATGTTGGATTTGCGCCCGTGGCGTCTTGGAGCTTCCAAAGGGTAATAAAAGTGCTGGTTATGTAAGGCGCATCGACAACCATATAAGTGGTATTGTTTCCCGTCGGCTCAAGGTGAGACGCGACAATGGGCGGCCCGTCAACAACCGCGCCGACATTATTGGGATCGCGAAAACTCCAGAAATCCGTATAATCCACCTGGCCGCAGTCATTGGCGTAAAGCTGGGTTTTGGGTAAAATTCTTAACTTGGAATATTGAAAACCGTTTCCATTAAATGCGAACTGACGCCCGGTGATATAAACCGCCTGATCGTCATAACCGACCTTTTGATAATCGCCCCAGTTGCCGGCATTGACGTCGCCGTTTAAATGGGCCGGGAAAGAATAATTGCACCAGTTTCCCATGGGATCGTCGTCATCGGAAATGGAAAGCAGCCAAAACCCGTTTTGATTGTCATCCGATTGCAGATCCCAGCACATAATCCAGCGATTGTCAATATTGTCATACACGACAATCGGGTCGAACAAACCGGAATACGGCAGTACATTTTGAAACCAGGTATCGGCCGTGCGTTTAAACAATTGGTTACCTTGTTTATCATAAAAAATAAACTCCGTATTCACCATGGCAATGATATGATTTGGACCTACGGCAAGCGTTGGATCAGGCGGAATGGAATTTGTCTCAGCCGGACCTTCAAAATCAATCATTATCTTTGGTGGAAAAGCCTCGCTGCGAGCGCCTTTATCAACACCGGCGTCGATAAATACGTTGCTTCCCAATGGCGCCGAGGGCGGAGTGTTGTTGAAACGATCATCCAGAAGCGGGCGGTCAAATTTATCCCAAAACGGGTTGAGAATCCGCTTGCGGCTGACCGGCACGATGGTTTCCGGCTGGCTTTTCAACGCATCCGTGGAAACAACCGCTCCGCCGGCAACGCTGCCAAAGGCCGGCCCCTGGAAAATGCTTTGTGATTGTACCGCAGTCGTGCCGACAGATAAAATCAACAACATCAGCATTCCAATTTTCACAATTTTCAAATAGACGTTTCTCATCGTTGCATCTCCAAACATGTTTTTTTGTTGAACCCGGCAGTACTGCTTCAAACGCATGTTAGGCCTCCGTTGATAGGGTGTAATAAATCATGTATCATTAAAGAACGCGATAAATCGATTGAATTTACGAAGGATTACGGCACAATCCACATCGTGTTACGGCGTTACTATTTCAAAAACAGGAATGTGCTAAGTTACAATAAAGACAAAGAGTTGCGAAAACGCGAAGCTCCGATCAGTAATTAAACAAATGATCGGTCGAAAATCAAGGCGTATGTCAATTTGACGTTAGGGGAATGTCACTAATGTAAACTCAGAGCTGCCACTGTTTCGGACAAAAAAATCGTTAATAAGTGATGTTAAATTCTTAAAATAGTCGCAAATCCCATCTGTTTAAAATGATGGTCATTTAGAGCAATCCAGGCATTCGTATCTACAAAAATATTTGTCATTTCGGATAATTTTCTCCGTAAATATGCTTATCGAAATTTATCGAAAAATCTACCGGAGCTTCTGAATCATATCCTTCCATCTGAAAAACGGGATCTTCGGTTATATTGTAATCCGTATCAATTT
>CAYVDX010000280.1:0-5459 GCA_964450485.1 uncultured Calditrichaceae bacterium | reverse complement strand
AGGTGAGTTTACGCTTACAGCCTGCTCCACTCCCCTCGAATGCAACAGCCCTGCGGGGAGAGGGGATGGGGGTCAGGGTTCCTTTCGATTGACGTAAATTAAAAAACGGCTTGCTTTCACCCGCGGAGCTAATTTAGCCTTGTTATCGTACGCAAAAATTCGGCCAATTCCGTGGTTTTTAACACAGGTGGATGAAAACGGAGAAACAGTTGTCATGCCCAACGCGATCATCGAACTGAGAGATGTGAGTAAAAAATATCATTTGGCGGAAAATCCGGCTATCAAAAATGTGTCGCTGGAAATTCGGGAAAGAGAGCGGTTGGGACTGGTCGGCGCCAATGGTTCCGGCAAAACGACCCTGATGCGGCTAATGCTGAGTTTTGTGCTGCCGGATAGCGGGGAAATTCGCATCATGGGGTATGACGATATTGAAAAGGCGCGGCAGAATATCGGGTTTGTGGCGGAGCGGCAGGAGGGGCTGGAAAATTTTACACCGCGGGAACTGCTGAAAATCTCCGCGCGAATGCACGGGCTGGACGGCGCGGAATCGGCGGGCCGCATCGACTCGCTGCTGCGGTTTGCCGAAATCAGCGAAGTGGGCGATCAACTCATCGCCGATTTTTCCAAGGGCATGGCGCAGCGGGTGCAAATTTGCCTGGCGCTGCTGCATCAGCCCAAAATTTTACTGTTGGATGAGCCGATGTCCGGGCTGGATCCCGGTGGGCAAAAAGATGTGCGCCAAATGCTTGAAAAAATTAAAGATATAACTCTGGTTTTTGCGTCTCACAATCTTGATGAAATAGAGTCCTTCTGTAATTCGGTCGTATTCTTGGATCACGGCGAAATTGTTGCGCGGAAAAAATTAACGGAAATCCACAAAGTCGTTTTTACCCTGGAAACCACGCCGGCCGCAAAACCACTGCTATTCAAATATTTCGATTCAACCTTGCAAATGCTTGCGGAAAAGTCCAATCATTTAAAAGTGCGATTTGAGGCAGATTCGGATGTCTTTCAAAAATTTGCCGCGGAATTAACCGAAAGTGGACTTGAAATTAAACGGCTGCGTTCGACCGGCATTTTGGAGAATCTCTATCATCAGTACGTTTATCGCCGAACTAACTGAACAAGGCGTCCTATCAGCTGTGAAAAAAATATCTTTATGTATGATCGCTTATATGATATTAAGATTTTTTTATGTATATTTGTCCGAATTGATGACAGAATCACAAACAGCTTGAAGTTTGGGGCGTATTTTATTGCGGGTGAAAAACGGGTGAGTGGAATTAACTAAATTCGACTAAATTCGATCGGAAGCGAGGGAAAAGAATGCGAGCAATTCTGTTTGATTTTGACGGTGTGGTTATCCAAAGCATGGAAGACCATTTTGAAGGGTGGCGGCGCGCCCTGGCTGAATATGACATCCAAATGAATCCCGAAGAATTGTATGTGATGGAAGGCTCCGGGGCGGAAGAATTAGCCTCTCAGTTTACCCGCAAATTTAATCTGCCGTTTAATGAAGCCGCAAATATTATCCAAAAAAAGCAACACTTTTACGCGCAAATTAAGCATCTGGAACTTTATCCGCATCTGCTTGAATTGTTGGATTGGATTGAAGAAAAAGGGCTAAAAATCGCCTTGGTCACCGGCGGTAAGCGGGATTTGGTGGTTGAAGCGTTGGAGCGATTTGGTTTGATGGACCGCTTCGGCGTCATTATCACCGCCGATGACGTTCAATACACCAAGCCATCGCCGGAGCCGTATAAACTGGCGGCTGAGTTGCTCGATGTGGAACCAAAGGAATGCGTGGTGATTGAAAATGCGCCGCGCGGCATTTTGAGTGCAAAAATTGCTGAAATGACCTGCATTGCCGTCACATCGACGCTTTCGCCGCGGTATTTAAAGGAAAGCGATATCATTACCGATGATTTAAAAGCAGTGCTGGAAACGTTGAAAAGATTGTATTAAGAAGGAACAATTGTGCAAAATATATATGTGAATCAGATACCCGAATACACCGGGATGGAATGGACGCGAAAAGACTCGGAAGATTTGGTAATTCTTTACCTGCGGGATTATTATGACACGCTGGATGAATATTATTTGCGGGAAGCCTTGCAAATCGCCCGCGATGACGGCGTCAATATTGACCGGGTAATGCGGCAGGTGCGCTTTACGCTTTCATAACCCAAACCGCGAAATTATTGATAAAAAGCAGCTTTGTTGAAACGGAGCTGCTTTTTTTTGTTTCGCGGATCAAGATTCACAAAAGTGGCATAGTTCACAAAAAATGCGCAAGGTATCGGGGTGTTTTGATCAACGATTTTCCGCGGGCTGTTGAATTTTGGTGATCCGTTGGCGAAAAAACAGGCGATTGAGCCGCCGGCTGGTTACAGTGGCGTTACCGGCAGGATCGATGAAAATGTTTGTCATAAATTTTCCGTAAGAAAAATCAAATGACGCCCGATGCTTTTTCGTAAAAAGAACCACCGGCCATGGGACTTCAGCCAGGTCAATCGCGGAAAAATCTGTCTGATCGTCATAATACAAAAATGTGAGCATTGCTAACTGATCGTTGGAATATTCCCCGCGCACGCGCTTCAAAATTAAAAAATCGTCATACCCGTTGTGTTGAAAAAAATCTGCCCCGCGAAAGGTGATGAGTAAATATTTTCCCCGGTAATTTTCCGGGAGGATCACCCGGTTATCCAGGGTGATTAATTCGCTCTCCCAAAAATTTTTCGGCTCAGAGTACGGCACGCCGATAAACCGGGCTGTTTCCGCATATATTTTTTCCATGGCTTTTATATGATCAAACGTTTCCGGCGCATCGGTTGGCTCGATTTTGAGATGTTTACCGGCGTCGTCGATATGAGAAATTCGATAATTGCTGCCGTCCACACGAAACACTTCCGTCAGCTTAAACACTTCTTCCTCAAACAAATAGTGCAATTTGTCGTCGCGGTTGATGTCAATCAGCAGGTAGTCGGCGTCGGCGTCGTTGTAAACGCCATTAAAATTGAAATCCAGCAGGGCAATCGGATAAGTTTTGCCGTTAAATTCAGCGGTTCCCCGGCGCAGGTTTTTCAGGTCGCCAAAATAATAACTTCGTTTTCCGCCGTTGTATTCGGGATACATTTTGACAAACCGGATGAACGACTTGGTGAGATTGCCATTTTCATCAAATATTCGGGCTAATTTTTGCGGATCTTTGGTGTATGGCTTGCGAAGCAGCGCGAGTTCCACAAAAGCGTTCGGATCGGTTCCTCGGGGAAAGCGCACGGTCAATTCATTTGCCGAGAGCGAAAATACTTTTGGCGGGCCGTCATTGGTCAAATCCCGGTCGCCGTTTAGATCGATGTAAATCAGATCGTGATCCGCGCGCAAAAGTAACAGTCCGGGGTGCACATTGTCCCCGATCCAAATATCGAAGAATCGGGCTGTTTCGCTTCCAATATCCGGGAGTTTGAGCGGCCGGAGTGGCTTTTCCCGAAATTCAATGAAATAATTCGTCGTCGGAGAAATGGAGCCGATTTCATCAAATCCGGTAACCGTTTCCAGTTCGATTTCTCCGGCGTATTGCGGCAGAAAAATCATCAAGGGCAGCAACAGGCTCAAGCCAATCGCCAGCCGTTTTCCCCACATCGAAAAAAAGTTTACTTTGTGATATTCCGCCGCGAGCATTTGCCTGCCGCCCAATTGCTGAATGGCGGTTTTGCAGGCTTGCGATGTGCTCATGCCGGATTCCGTCAGCCGGTCAATTTCTTGGCGCAAATGCGATTCCAACTCGTCCAGATCGCTTTTGCTAAAGCCGCCCCGGAACGCCAGTTTCCTTCGCCAGCGTTTGATTTGCCTGTCTATATCACGCATACCCGCCCCTCCCACAAGCGAACCAGCGTGGCATTGACAGCTTCCCACTGCCGCCGTTCGGCAGTTAGGGCCGCTTTGCCCCGGGGGCGCAGGCGATAGTATTTGCGTTTTCGCCCGTTACCAGCGGTTTGCCAGTAAGATTCAACCAATCCCTGCTTTTCCAGCCGGTGCAGCACCGGGTAAAGCATCCCGTCTTTCCACTGTAATTCGCCGCCGGAAATTTCTTTAACCCGCTGAATAATCGCGTAACCGTAGTTTTCACCTTCCTTCAGAACCGATAAGATCAACGGTTTGGCCGAGGCGGCAACTAAATCTTTGGAGATCATGTTTTCCCTTTCCATTGCATGCCTTTTACCGCTATGTATGTTGGTGAATATACATAGCGGTAAAAGGTATGTCAAGCATGATTTGACAGTCGCTGATTTTTTTTGTAACATTACGCCGCTGTTTACATCTAATTCTTCCAGGATAACGCCGTATTTTTTAATGCAAATTACTTGGAGCCATCAAAGAAAAATCTCAAGAACCGTGTTTCGGTTTATGCGAAAACCAATTTGCCAACAATCCATGGGGAGTTTAAAGTTCTCGTTTTTCATAATAAAATGGATCAAAAGGAGCATTTAGCGATTGTCAAGGGCGAGGTGCTGAATAGCGAAGCCGTGCCGGTGCGGATTCACTCGGAATGTTTGACCAGTGAAGTTTTGGGATCGCTCAAATGCGATTGCCGGGAGCAGTTGCAGACGGCTTTGAAGTATATTTCCGAACAGGAACGCGGCATTGTGCTCTACATGCGCCAGGAAGGCCGCGGCATTGGCCTGGGCAATAAAATTCGCGCGTACGCCCTGCAAGAGGCGGGTTACGACACGGTCGAAGCGAATCACATGCTCGGTTTCCCCGATGACCTGCGCAGCTACGACGTTGCCGCCGGGATGCTGCAGGTTTTGGGCGTAAAATCGATTAGCCTGCTTACGAATAATCCCAAAAAGATTGCCGGGGTGGAAGCCTTCGGCATCCGGGTAAAAAAAAGGATTCCCCTGCAAATCAAGCCAAATCCGTTCAACAAAAACTATTTGCACACCAAGGCGCGGAAGTCCGGCCATCTGCTTAATTTTGAACAAATGGTGAACGAGATTGATCTGGCAGGCTGATCAAACTGAGCCGATATCATACAAACATGGAGCACCGACTCCGGCGGTTCCATGTTTTTTAGCGAACCATCCCAATCACGGTTTCAAAAATTCTTCAATCAATTACATATTGATAAAATCTATACTTTTTTAGAAATTGAAATGACATTTCTTGTAAAAAAGGATTCGATCAATTATATTGTCTCGTTTAGGATCAAAAACACCTTCTGCCGTTACCAAATCCGGCTTGAAACCTGAACGTAGAATTTTAGGGAGATAACGTTTCAAATTTCACATTGACCGTGTCATAAAATTGTTAAAAGTGCCAAAATGATCATCCAAAATCCGTTTAAAACAAATCATCCAACTGACTCAATAAACAAGCCGCTTTTTTTGTTTTTGATCTCCGTGCTTTTATTCCTGATCGGGACAAGCAGTTTCGCGGACAATGAAAAGCAACAACGG
>CAYVDX010000279.1:0-5502 GCA_964450485.1 uncultured Calditrichaceae bacterium | reverse complement strand
CGCGCTGATTGCGGAAAGTCATCTTCGGGAAGCCCTTTCCCCGCAACGCCGGCAGCGGATTGAAACGGTTTTGAAATCGCTGACTTCCCTGCAAAACGAATTTTTCTCCGCCGCAACAAACGCGCCCGGCGCATCCGATTCGGTTGCCCAAAATTGCGGCGATGCGCTGGCGATATTTCAATCAAAACGCCGGCATTGGCTGGATTTGTGTAAAAATATGCGCATTGCGCGGTTGGATTTAGCAAATAAATATCTTCCCGAAAAGCACGACGGGATATTTGAGAATTTTACGGAAGACTTTTTATCCGCGGAAGAAAAATCTTTATTTCCCCCGGTTTTTTTGACGCTTTCGGCAACGGAATTATCCAGCGAGGACAAAGCCAAATTGGTAGAAATTTTAGCCTCGGATTGGAAAATCAAAATTCTTTTTCACATCGAAAATCTTTCCGGCAACGATGGCGCATCATCGGAAAAAGTGAATGCCTGGGCGATGAATGCGGCAAAAATGGCGCTGAATCTCAACAGCGCATTTGTGATGCAAACGCCCGCGGCAAATGTTCCGCAATTGATCGCCAGCGTTGAGGAAGGATCGCGGTTTTCGGGACCGGCGCTTTTCTCGATTTTTATGCCCGAAGACAATGCGAAAATAGCGCTGCCGGGATATTTAATTAGCGCAGCCGCCAGTGACGCGCGGGTGTTTCCGGCGTTTACCTTCGACCCGGAGGGCGAAAACCTGCGCGAGCGTTTTTCACTCAAAAACACGCTACAGTTAGAGCGATTATGGCCGGAGACGGATCTTGAATATGAATCCGCCGACGGCGAAAAAGTCAACGAAGCGCTGGCGTTTACCGCGGCGGATTTTTTAGCCGCTTCGCAAAATCCCACAGCCGACTTTTTGCCCATTCCGCGCAAATATTGGGGCGAAATTCTACTGCCGCTAAAGGAATTTTTACCCCTGCAATCCGAAGATACCGAGCATCTGCCTTACCTGAAAATGGTTGACAGCGACGGTCTGCTCTGGCGGGTGATTCCGTCTGCACGCGTGGTGGATTTTGCAAATAAAATTGCGAATAACTATCGGTTTTTACAAGAGCTTGGCGGCATCAACAATTCCCATGCGAATTATCTTTTGGCGCGGGAAAAAGAACAATTGGCAGCCGCCGCGCAAAAGGAAATCGACGATTTGAGGAAGGCGCATGAAGCGGAAATGTCTCAAACGGTGGACGAATTGAGCCGGGAAATTGTTTCGCGGATTGCCGCGGGATTGCTGCGGGAAGGAACGAACATGCCGGCCGCTTATCCGGCGCGGGCAACTTCCCAGCCGGTAGTTGCAACGCCGGAAATCATCACTGAAACCGCGCCGGAAATCGCCGAATCGCCGACGCCGGCAGCGGAACCGGAGGAAGACGAAGACCTTTCATTTGATGAGCCGTACATCGATACGCCGCTCTGCACGAGCTGTAACGAATGCACCGACAAAAACAGCCTGATGTTTGCCTACGATGAAAATAAACAGGCTTTTATTAAAGATGCTACGGCAGGCACATTTCGTGAGTTGGTCGAAGCGGCAGAAAAATGTCCGGCGCACATCATTCATCCCGGGAAACCGAAAAACCCCGACGAACCGGGACTGGATGAATTGATCAAGCGCGCTGAAAAATTTAACTGACGAACAAAACGGGAAACGCCGGATGACCTGGTTTTACGCCATCGGATTTTTAGCGGGACTGAGCGGGATTTTGGCAATTATTTTGGCGATTGCCAACGCGAAGCTGAAAGTTTACGAAGACCCGCGCATTGAAAAAGTTTCGGAGATGCTGCCCGGGGCAAACTGCGGGGCTTGCGGCTTGCCGGGTTGTCGCGCTTTTGCGGAAGAAGTGGTCAAGGGCGACATCCAACCGAGCGGCTGCCCGGTCGGCGGGGTGGATACGGCAAATTATATCGCGAATTATTTGGGCATCGACCCCGGTTCGATGGTGAAAAAAGTGGCGCGATTGCTCTGCGCCGGGGGCACGGATGTGGCGGTGCAGGCCGGCATTTACGAAGGCTATGCCTCCTGCCGGGCGGCAGCGGCGGTCAGCGGCGGGCCGAAAGCGTGTTTGTACGGCTGCCTGGGGTTGGCCGACTGCGAAATTGCCTGCACTTTTGACGCCATTCACATGGGACCGACCGACTTGCCGATTGTCGATGCGGAAAAATGCACGGCCTGCGGCGATTGCGTGGAAATTTGCCCGAAAAATTTGTTTGAGCTGATGCCGATCAACCGCCATTTGATCGTGCAGTGCAAATCCTTGCTGGAAGGCGATCAGGCGTTGGAAGCTTGCCAGGTCGCCTGCACCGGCTGCGGCCTCTGCGCCGCTGATGCGCCGGAAGGATTGATCACCATGCGAAACAATTTGCCGGTCATCAATGCCGGGAAGCTGAATGAAGAAACGGAAATCGCCACCCTGCGCTGCCCGACCAAGGCAATTATTTGGGTGGAAGAGCAGCAATTTCCCGAGCAGGTTCGGGCCGTTGCAGTACAAACGAATGACATTTGACGCTGTAGGGAACGGTCGGGATGCGGGATGCGGGATGCGGGATGCGGGATGCGTGATGCGTGATGCGTGATGCGTAGAAAAATCTACAAATCAAAAATCACGAATCACGAATCAAAAATCACGAATCACGAATCAAAAATCACGAATCAAAAATCACGATTTAATCAAACGTAATAAAAAATGCGATTCCATAAATCTCAAAAAAAATCAGCAAAAGATTTTCCCTTTCCGGGCGTTCGGGAAACCATTGACGGGTTGGCGGCGCTGAAAAAATCAGCGGAATTGGCAACCGTGAAGCTAACGCAACATCCGGCATCCGTGGCGAGTAGTACGGGTTTTACGCTGACGGGAAACCGCCAAAGCGCCATCATTCGCGACGAGCAAACAGAGATTTTCAAATCGCTGCAAAACGCCGCGAACTTTCATGCGCCGGATGTGTATTTTATGTTATTGGGTGACTTATCAGGTGAGGCACAACTATCCGCACACGGCTTTTTTCAGCTCTACGCTAAAAACGTGCAGGAAGCGGTTGACTTTTCACTGATTGCCCGGCGCATCGCCGAGCTAACGTTGACGCCGGGGATTTGCGTGATGGACGCCCGGTTTACCGCCCATGCCCTGCAAACCGTCAACATGCCGGAAGCGAAGCTCGTCCGCAAATTTTTGGGCGACGCGGATGATGAAATCGACACGCCCACTGCCGCGCAAAAAATATTGTTCGGCGAAAAACGCCGCCGCGTGCCGCGCTGGCTGGATATCGACCGGCCGCTAAGTTTGGGCGCACGGCTTGGCGCGGAACGGCTGAATCACATCGCGGCGCATAACGCTTTTTTTGAGCAGCACATCGCGGAATTTGCAACTCAGGCTTTTCGGGAATTCGGCGAACTTACCGGGCGATTTTACCAGCCCGCCCGGGGTTATCTGGCTGACGATGCGCAGTATTTGATCGTCGCGCAGGGCAGCATCGTGGATGACCTGATCTCGCTGACGGATAACCTGCGCGAAACGGAGAAAATCCGGCTCGGCGTCGTGAATATCCATTTTTCCAGCCCCTTTCCCGGGGAAATGATCTCGCATTTGCTGAAGGGAAAAAAGGGCGCTGCGGTGCTGGAAAACGTTGCCGTCGGTCTCTCCGACGACTCGCCCCTGCTCCGCGAGATTCGGGCCAGCCTATCGTTGGCCGCCGAAAACGGGCAGGCGCGAAAAAACGCGCTCCCCTACCCCGGTTATGCCGTTTTTCAAAAAAATACGGATCGCCCAACGCTTTTTTCGGGGATTTTCAACCCGGGTGAAAAGCGGCCATCTTTTGAGGAATTGCGCGCGGTCGTGGAAAACATGCTGCCCGCCGGTCGCGGAAAAAAACGCTTTTATTTGGGCGTCAATTTTGCGGCAAACCGAACGCGATTTCCCCTGCTGCAAACCCTGCAACAGAAAATTCACAATGCTTACCCACAACTTTCGGAAACCGGGCTGGCCGCCGCTGACCGCCCGCGAAGCGCGGAAAAAATGCTCAAGGCGTCTCGCCAGGCAACGGAATCGCGAAAGATACAAATTTTTGACGTCGATGCGGAAAATTGCCGTGAAGCGGGAAAGCTGCTAACAAAAGCATATCTCAACACGGAACCGGAACTGCGCGGCAACGCATTTCCGGCGTCGGACAGCGCGCGGCATCACGAATCGTTCGTCATTCACCTGTGGAAAAACAGCGCCCCGCCGCCGCAATATTTTGCCCCGGCTGACAGCCTGATCGCGACGCATTCAGCCCTGCCGCGAATCGTCGATTTTATGCAAGATGACGGGTTAATGATTCTGGAAAGCGCGGCGTCTCCCGGGGCAGTGTGGGAGCGTTTTTCCGAGCATCTGCGCGGGCAAATTCGCGAAAAACGGCTGCGTGTTTTTGTGTTGGATTCACAACAGATTGCCCGCGAACATGCAAAAGTTCCCGGATTTTTCCGGCAATTGTCTGTTCATGCGCTGTTGGGCGGCTGGATTGAACACGACGCTCGGCTGCCGAAAAATGAAAAACAGCTTTTGATCAATAATTACCTGCGATTACTGACAAAAACCTTTCCCGAAAGCGCGGAATTGCAAAACGAATTTTTCGATGTTCTGCAAGCGGGAATGGCGCAAGCCCGGGAAATGCGCTGGCAGGCATTCCCGCCGTTTCAGGAATTGCCGCAGCCTGAATTAGCAGCGCCCTTTGCCGTTCAGCACGTGCACAAAACCGATGATTCCGTGTATGATTTGGCGCGATTTTGGGATACGACCGGCTATTTTTATGCAGCCCGGCAGCCGGAAATCACCCTGATCGATCCGCACCTGGCAACCGCAACCATGCCGGCGAACAGCGGGGCGTTCCGCGATTTAACACACCTTCGCAGCGAGATTCCCCAATTGATTTCCGAAAATTGCAGCGGCTGCGGATTGTGCGCGCTGCACTGCCCGGAAACCGCCCTTCCGGCGACGATTGCGGACTTTCCGACGCTCATCAAAAGCGCGGTTGCGCAATGTCGGCAAAGCGGGGAAAGCATGATCCAAATGCAGCGCATTGCCGGGCAATTCGCCAAACTGGCGGCTCGCGTTTTTGCAAGCGACGATCTCCGCCAACACCGCACATTGGGCAGCCTGCTTTCGGCAACATTTGAACAACTTGTGGAAAAAATGGGGATTTCGGAAGACCAGCGTTCGGCGCTTCAAAAGGAATTTGATGCGTTGCACGCGGTTGTGGAACATTTTCCCATCGTCAGAACAGCGGCTTTTTTTGACGCGCCCAATCGCGCCGCCAAAGGCAACGGAAAAATTTTTACGATTGCGGTGAATCCCGCGAGCTGCACCGGCTGCAACATCTGTTTGCATGTCTGCCCGGAAAACGCGCTGGAAAGCGTCGCGCAAACATGGGATGTTGTGGAAAATTATCGCCGCAACTGGCGGTGTTTGCGGGAATTGCCGGAAACGCCGCTCG
>CAYVDX010000278.1:0-5510 GCA_964450485.1 uncultured Calditrichaceae bacterium | reverse complement strand
TTTGCGAATGGCTTCCGGATTTGCGTTAGGCTTGTCAACTTTATTTATCGCAATAACGAGAGATACACCCGCAGCTTTGGCATGATCAATGGCTTCTTCGGTTTGCGGCATAATGCGGTCATCCGCGGCGATGACCAACACAACGATGTCGGTCACTTGTGCGCCGCGTGCGCGCATTGCCGTAAAAGCTTCGTGTCCCGGCGTATCCAGAAAAGTGATTCTGCGATCGCCATCCAATTCTACTTCATATGCGCCAATATGCTGGGTTATGCCGCCGGATTCTCCGGCAACAACATTGGTATGGCGAATGTAATCAAGCAATGACGTTTTTCCGTGATCAACATGCCCCATAATCGTTACCACCGGCGGGCGGGGCTGCATATCTTCCGGACGATCTTCTTCTTCGATGGCTTCTTCCAGAAAATCAGAACCAAACTCCTCTTCTTCCTCAACATCATAACCGAATTCTTCCGCTAATAACTTTATGGTATCCATATCGAGGCGCTGATTAATGGTAACCACCAGACCCAATTCCAAACATTTTCGAATGACTTCAGTTGCGGTTGTGTCAAGCAAATTCGCTAGATCTTGCGTTGTTATAAATTCCGTAACTTTAATGATATTTGTTTCAAATTGTTCTTCATCTTCCGCGCCGGCTTTGATCTTCCGTCGTTTTTTACGCCCCGTGCCGGTATCTTGCATTTCCGCCAGTGTTTTTTTCAGGGTCGTATCCACTTCCTGCTGATCAACTTCCTTTTTATGTTTTTTACGACGCTTACGGCGTCCTTCCTTGGCAACCGCATCTTCTTCATCGGGAATGGATTGCGGACGAATCGGCTTGCGTTCTTTGCGAAGCATCTCAAAAGCCTTGCGGCGACGCGCATCTTTTTCATCCTGCTTTTCAAATTTGGATTTTTTACGATCTTTTTTACGGGTTCGGCGTTTTTCTTCAACCCCTGTTTTTTCATCCGCGCCGCCCGTTTCCGATGTATCCTTTTTGAGCGCTTCTTCGCCTTCCGACAGCGGTTTTTTGAGCCGTTCCAGAACCTGCCGCTGCCGTTCTCGCTTCGCTTCTTCCTGCTTTTTTTGTCGCTCCAAATATTGCTCTGCCATGGGATGAAATACGATATCTCCAACCCTGGGGCGCACTTCAGTCTCGACAACTTCTTCCGCTGCTGTTGATTCCCGGGCAACCGTTTCAGTATCATCTGTTTCGCTATCGGTTTTTTCTGTTTCCCTATCCGCTTCCGCGGTTTCACTTTCCACTGTTTCAATAATTTCGTTGGCGTCAACCTCGCCGGGAACTTCTGCTTCAGGCGTCGCCGCTTCCACGGGTTCAGCTTCCACGACTGTCTTGGCCGCATCTTCATCCGCTATCGGCGTTTCATTAACAGAGCCTTCCGCTTCCGCTTCGACAATCTCGCTTTTAGCTACCTCCGAGGGCGCTTCAAATAACTCTCGCTGTTTTTCAACAATTTCCTGTTCTTCACGAACACGGTCTTCACGCCGCTTTTGAATAACTTCAGCCGCTTTTTTCTCTTTTGAAAAGCGATCAAGAATCAATTCGTAAACATCTTCATCGATGCGCATATTCAGACCGACGACCTTGATCCCTTTCTTTTCCAGAAAATCCTTGATCGTTTCCTTGCCAAGATTTAATTCCTTGGCGACCTGAAATAATTTCTTCTTTTTTTTAGCCTCTACAGCCATTGACACTCCTGTTTAAGCTTTTCCAAAAACCCGGCAGCCAAACTACCGTGTCGAAAGCCAATGATTTTATTACCAGTTATCTCAAAAAGACTTTCGGTGGTATCCGATTTTATCACTGTTATTGCTGGAATTTTATTCCGCCTCGAAAGCGACAGCATTTTTTTTAAAGAACTTTCTCCGAGCAATTCATCCAACAAAACAACGGCAATTTTTTTTTTTACGATACCCCTGCGAACGGCTTCAAAGCCGCTGTCCAAATTGCGGGATTTTTTTGCAAACCCAATCAAACTCACAAGCCGCGGGTTTAGCGCAATCTGCTTTTTTTTTCGACTCATTCGCTAAATGTTTAGTTGACTTAATACACGTTGAGCAGTCTTCGGCCCAATGCCAGGTACTTCAAGCAGTCCCTGCAAACCCAATGATTTCAATTCTTCAACGGTGTTATAACCGGCTTCGCGAAGCTTATCGACAACCGAGGCGCTTAACCCGGGTATCTCCTCCAGATCAATACTGGTATCTTCATCCATTGTGCTTTCGTAATATTCAGACTCTTTAATCAGCTCAATGTTTACACCGGAAAGCTGCTGGGCAAGTTCGCGATTGGCTTCACCACGCCCCATCGCCAGCCCCATATCCTTGTCAGGAATAATGGCAACTGCTAAATTTTCCTCGCGATTGTAAATCACTCGGATCGGCTTTGCCGGGGTCAATACACGATTGATAAAAATTTCCGGTTCGGATGAATAAGCAATAACGTCTATTCGTTCGCCGTTTAGCTCTCGCACAACGGATTGAATACGCACGCCGCGCATCCCCACGCACGCGCCAACCGGGTCAATCCGTTTATCAATCGACTCCACGGCAATCTTGGAACGTTCCCCCGGGCGACGAGCTACTTTTTTGATTTCAACAATCCCATCAAAAATTTCCGGCACTTCAATTTCAAAAAGCCGGATCAAAAATTGCTTGTCTGCCCGTGATACAATTATTTCCGGACGATGGCCGCGACGCCGGCGGCGGGGCTGCTCATCTTCTTCCAAAAGCATATCGGGCTTGATCACTTCTTTGATCAATGCGCGCACGCTATCTCCGCGGCGCAACCGTTCTTTGGGAATTGACTCCGAACGCGGCATAAACATTTCCGTACGATCCACGACGATGAAATAGCCATGGCGGGTTTCCTGGTGCACATCACCGATGACAATCTCTCCGACCCGGGATTTGTATTCGGCATACACTTTCTCTTTTTCATACTCACGAAGCCGTTGCAGCAATGTTTGTTTGGCAATATTGATCAATCGCCGCCCGAATTTTTCAGGGTTGACGACTTCGGCAAACAGCTCGCCTTCCTCCACTTCCGGATCAACTTTCAGGGCTTCTTTTAACGAAATTTGAAAATCAGGGTCTGTTACTTCATTTACCACTTCTTTTTCCACGTAAATTTCCATGTCGCCGCGATCAATATTGACTATGACATCAAAATCCGCATCCTCGCCATATTTACGCTTCATCAATGTCATAAAAATATCTTCCAGAATGTCGCGTAAATCATCCCGGTCGATGCGCTTTTCCCGCGCGATTTCAGCAGCAGCAGATACAATTTCACTTTTCATAGATTTTGCTTAACCTCCAAACTATTTTCTACCATTTCAAATGAACACGCGCCTTTGAAATGGGACTCATCGGTATGGCAATTTTTTCTTTTTTATCCTTTTTTAACAATTGATTATTTTCCACGGAAACAAGCTGTCCGGTCACGCTTTGCGGCTCGGCGTCGATTTCATAATTCACGCGTAAATTCCTGCCGATATTTTTTTCAAATTCCCACCGCGCTTGTAAAATCCGTTCGATGCCCGGCGATGAGACGTCTAAACGGTAAGCGCCTTCAATAAGATCTTGTGAATCAAGGATTTCATTGATTTCCCGCGTCAAAAATGCAATCTGATCCAGCGTAATGCCGGTTTTCGTGTCGGCGTAAACGCTTAAAACGCGTGAGCCATGTTGTCCGCGCAAGACAATATCAACCAAATAAAGCTCGTTTTCATCAAAAATCGGCTGAATCAGTTCGCGAATTTTTTGTACCAATGAATCCATAAAATATCGACTGCTAATTTGCCTATAATAAAAAAGTGGGTTCACTGACCCACTTTTCTCGAACAGCGTGAAAATATAAATGCGTAATATATGGAATGCAAGCAAAAATCACATTTTTCGGCGAGTTTGCCGACAAAATCGGGAAGGTGAAGGAAGGTAAAAAGAGAAGCCGGTTTACGCCAATTTCATTTTTAAATAATGATACCTTTGCAGTTCATCCGGATTCATTGAGAGCACAAATGAAAGCTCGCGCGTCGTATAAATCGTTGCATCCGCGGGCAATTTTTCAACATCCCGCAACGCCGGATTCACGAAACACAGTTCGCTGTCCAGCGACTTGCTGTAAAACTTCACCATTTCGCGTTCGCCCTGCACGAGCTCGTACAGTTTGACCAACACGTCAGGATTAATCGCGTTTTTCCGCTGCCGGGGCGTTCTTTTTTTTTGAAATTTTTTGGCGCTTGTGGAAATTGTCTGCATCATCTCAACTCCTACGTGAATTTAAGTTCACGCATAAGTTACATTTCAAAATCAGTTTTGTCAAGGCAATTTTTAAAAAAAGTGTATTTTTGTTTACCTAAATGGTTTTGTACGGACTTGATATATTTGATAAACCATATTATTTTTGACGGTATCACTTTGAAGAGAGGTCACTTATGACAGCAAAACCGGTCGTTTTAATCACAGGAGCAAGCCGGGGGATCGGCCGTGCGATTTCGATTAAATTTGCGGAAGAAAATTATCAAACCGTGTTGACGGCCCGGAATACAGCGCACTTGCGGGAAACCGCCGAAATCATCCGCGAAAACGGCGAAGCCGACCCGCTGGTAATTCCGGCAAACCTGCGGGATTCCCATCAAATCGGCCGCCTGGTTGGATCAGCCATCCAGCGGTTTGGTAAAATTGATATTTTGGTGAACAATGCCGGTATTTTGCATTTAAAACCGTTCCTGGAAATTACCAGCGAAGAATACGATGAAATGTTTGATGTAAATATGAAAGCGGCGTTTCAATTGACCCAGCAAGTGGCGCCGGGGATGATTCAGCGAAAAGCCGGAACAATTATCAATATTGCATCGCTTGCCGGAAAAAACGGCTTCAAAACCGGCGCCGGCTACGCGGCAACAAAATTCGCCCTGCGCGGATTTGCCGCGTCTCTGATGCTGGAACTACGGGAACACGACGTCCGCGTCATCACGGTTTTTCCCGGTTCCGTGGATACGCGAGCAATTGTAAAACATGCGAATGCGCCGCGCCCGGAATCGATGTTAAAAGCCGAAGACGTTGCCCATGTTGTTTTTGCGGCTGCAACAACGCCGGCGCGGGCAACCGTGAGTGAAATTGATATTCGCCCCAGTAATCCTCAGAAGTAACGATGATAAGAACTTGTTAATTCAAAGACAAAAAAATTAATGACAAAATGATGATTCCATAAATATTTTGCGATGACATTGTTGTGAATGATTTTGTCTTGGCGGGTCCTGAACGTTCAAAAGTTATTTTTTCAGTATTTTTAATACATTTTTTTTTACGGTCTTGCTTCAACAGAAATTTGTTGCAAGCCCGAAACGCAAAAGCCATGTAAATTTATTACAAAAGATTTGTTTTATAATTTAATATTCTACATTTTGTGCGGGTATTTTTTGAAATAAAATTCAGTACCGGACACTTTTTAAAAGAGGGCAATATTGCGTGAATTAGAAGCA
>CAYVDX010000277.1:0-5510 GCA_964450485.1 uncultured Calditrichaceae bacterium | reverse complement strand
TTCCGTGGGCATCAATACCGATACGCGCACGATTACCGACATCTCTTTGACGCAGGAATACCAAAAGCTGCATCAAGCCTTCGGCTGGACGGCCGCGCATTTTTTGCGCTGCAATTTGAATGCGATTAAGGCGGCTTTTATTCCCGAAAAATTGAAACAAGCGTTGACCAGGCAATTGGAAACAGCATACATGTAAATGTAAAATCTTGTCTTTCGTCCTTTTTCAGCCGTCCATTGCTTCGCTTGACCTGAGTGCGTATATTTTTATAGCTCCTTTGAAATCAAGGCGCGGTTTTTAAAAATTGCCGCGATGGATATAAACAATTGATTTAACAAAGGAGGAGCGATGCGATTCAAACAAATTAAAGAAATCATCGAACATGCCCGGGGTTTTCATAAGTTAATCGCGGATTATTACCGTCAGTTGAGCGAGCAGACCGAGCGGGAGCGCATGAAAATGCTGCTAAAATATCTCGAGCAACATGAGCGCACCGCGGAAAAAGCCCTGGCTGATTACGAAACCGACGCCTCCCAAAAGACGCTGAAAAGCTGGTCAAAATACAGCGCCTGCGAGGACAAGCTCGGCACGCTCAAAAACATGCTTTCCGACGCTGCCACGTCGCCGGATGACGTCATCCGGCTGGCAATTGGGCTGGATGAATGCTTGCTTTCAATGTACCGCGAATTGGCGGATACCAGCAACGACCCGGATGTGGCAGAAGCCCTGCAAAATCTTCTGTCGCTGGAAACCAGCGAATTGCGTATCCTGGCGCGGGATTCACTCAAAGTTTATGATATGTGATAATCACGCCGGGACATCGCGGGATTGTGCAAAAAAGAAGTTTGATTAGCAACGCTTAAAAATTAAGTTCCTCATTTGCCCGGGCAAAAACGATCGTTCCATTGAGGTAACTGTTCATCATTATTCCACAAATGTGGAAGTTACATTTTGGTTGTTACTTAGCGATTATTTTATGAAAATAGAACGTAGGGATTTTATCAAATGCGCGCTTGGCGGCCTGGCGTTGACGCTTTCCGGAACGCGGGTGACGGTTGCGAAACCGTCGGTTTTCAATGGTGGAAGTTTGCCGGTAAATGTGTTTATTCCTGACAGTTATCGTCCCCCGTACCGCGATGCCGGGTACGCCGCGCAATTGACCCGGGCAACCCTTGAGGTTTTGCAAACCCATTATTCCCGGGAAAAAATGCCTGTTTGGGACCGGCGGTTCGGCGAAGTCGATATGGAAAAACGCATCCGCAACATCGTTTACTGGCTGATGATTGCCGTTCGCCAGTCCGAACGCATTTACCCGGTGGACCCCGCGTTTATCATGGCGATGATCATGAAGGAATCGTATTTTTACGAATATGCGATTTCTGCTTCGCTGGCGGCGGGAATTTGTCAATTTGTGCAGCCGACGGCGCAGGAATATGGCATGTTGTGCGCCGGCGCGCTGCCCGAGCACGCGCGCGCGCCGTACCGCCGCACTCAGTTTGCCGGCAGCGTTGGCGAATATTACAAAATTCGCCGGGATCGCAAAAAATATCGCCGCAATCATCGTCCCGCAAAGCGATTTTCCCTGGAAGAAGCATTGGAAATTATTCAACGCGCCGCCGCCGGTCGTCATTCAAAAGACGCCCGCGAACAGTTGGATTATTTAAAAGCGCTTCGGGAATTTGATGAACGCCGCCGCCGGGCCCGCGACAATTTTCGCCAATACTTGCGGGAAAACGTCGCCGGGCGCGACATTTTTGACCGGCGCGATTTACAGTTTATCCTGGGATTTGACGAACGCTTCACCTATAAAAAACCGGTGTTGGGGATGGTGAAAATGATTTCCCGCTCGCTGAAAGCACGGGAAGGGAACGTTTTAGCTGCCGCGGTTGGCTTTAACGCCGGGCTGTCCAGCACACGCGCGACTGGTCGCTATGCGCCCTACGGCAAAATCCCGGCGATTGAACAATCCACGACGTATGTGAGTCATGTGCTGGTCAATCATTTCGAAATTTGTCAACGTCTATAAATTTTCAAGAAATCGCTTGATTTAGGACACGGTTTCGGGTTTAAATTGATATTAGTTTTACGCGGCTCAGGAATTGAGTGTTAAATCATTAAATTTATTCCACTAATGAGGAGAAATGCACAATGAAAAATGACACGGCGGAACAGAAAATGGATAGATTGACAGGCTTTGTAAAGCAGATGATTTGTTTTATGCTTCCTTTGCTACTTTTAACAGCGCCGCTATTGGCGCAAGGCTCTGATGTTGACGAAACCGCTAAAAAACTGCCAAAAGGTCCCTCCGAAGAATTTTTTCAACCGCTTGTCAATGCCTTTGGCGCGAATTTAAACAGCGGCTGGATCAATAATGCCCCCGAAGCAAAATTTGTTGATTTCACCATAAAAGTTGGCGTCGTGGGCATGGGGGCGTTTATCGATCCCGATGAGGAAGTATTTCAACTGCTGGATATCGTTTTTCCTTTTCGGGAACAAGATGCCCGGACTTTAGCGGCGCAAACGCCTGGATTTGCCGGTTTGTCGCCGCAGGAGCAGGAAAATATCGTGCAGGCAATCCTCCAGTCGGAAATTATGGCGGATGTCAACGGACCGACCGTTTTCGGTAATGATGACGCCTCGGTAGTCGTGAATACCAAGGCAACAACAATTATGGTCAACGGACAGCCCGTTACAGTTCCTGCATCCAGTATCGTTCTCGGCGACGTTCGCGGCATCCTGAATAATCCGGGTATTTTTCCATCCTTTGCGCCCCAGCTCAGTGTCGGAACGGTTTATGGCACACAGGCCACCGTTCGCTGGCTGCCAAGGATTACCATTGACGGCGATGTCGGCGATTTGAAATATTTCGGTTTTGGTGTCCAGCACAACCCGGCGGTTTGGTTTAGCAATCCCTTGCCGGTTGACCTTTCCTTTTCATTTTTTACACAGCATTTAGAAATCGGAACAGGCGTGTTGGACGTAAACACCACTGCCTTTGGCGCCAATGTGAGCAAGACTTTTGGGAATTTTTTGGCAAGCGTTACCCCTTACGCGGGGTTTTTAATTGAGAGTTCCACAATGAAAGCGGATTATGATTATGAAATCGCACCGGGGTTAATTGTCCCGATTCAATTTGAATTGGACGGCGAAAATAAGAGCCGGGCAACCGTGGGGCTTGGCGCAAGCCTTTTGGGGATAAATCTTTTCGCCGATTACAATTTTTCCAATGTCAACACAGCAAGCCTGACGGTGATGTACGGGTTTTAAAATTACAAATGCCTGACATAATTTACTTAAAAGCAAAGTAGTCATCATCGTGTCATTCAAATATCGCCAAAAATGTAACAAAACATGGAGTGTTTAAAACCTGCAAATAAACCTTCAAGGTTTTTATAGTGTGTTGGGATATTGAGGGAATTGGAAACCCAATTCCGAATTCCCAAATCCCCTTCTACCTATTTGGCTCCGGCTTGTCCCTTTGGGGGCTGGTCCGGGTTAGGACTACCAAAAACAAAAACGCTGCGGGAACATGTTTCTCGCAGCGTTTTTATTGTTACCGGCAGGTCAAGTCGAGACGCGCCCGTTCCCGTGTTTTACAGAAATGAGTAGCTCAACCCCACTGCAAGCACTTCCTTCAACTGCCGTTTAATGTCGATATCTTTGTCATAAAATAATTGGATGTTAAAGCTGACGTTGATCAATTTCGAAACTTTTGCAGAGATGAGGTTATCCCAGCGCACGTCGATTTCATCAGCGCTTTTCAGGTTTGAAAACAGCTCAAGCTTGGAGGTAAACAGAATATTTTCGGCTAACTTACGCGAAAAATCGGAGACGGATTCCAGCCCGACTTCGGAACGTAGTTTGTCGATGCCGTTAGCCAACCCGTCTTCATCCGTGTAACGCAGTGCCAGCGAATCATCGGTCGTCACGGTTTGTTTTAAGGCAAGTCCCATGCGCGTTTTAAATTCCTTGGAAGGCTGGTAGCCAATGCCAAAACTTTCGGTAAAATAGCCCGGATTCAAAAATTTGGCAATTTCTGCTTTTGGCGACGCCGAAAAATCAAAGCTGCTGGTCAATTGGCTGCGTCCGCTGACAGCCACATACGGATTGATCAATACCCCGAGTTTGTAGGTCAAAACGCTTTCCGCGAAAATTTCGTCCGCTGATTTTTGCGATTCACCGTCGCCGACTTTGGTGCGGCCGTAGGAGATTTTGCCGGTGTTTGCCCAGTTTGTTTTGGGTTGATCGTTGACAAATTTTCCGTTAACATCGAGTTGCCACACCCAACTATCTTCGCCGCCTTGTTTCCAATTGTTCAAATTTGTCTGGGTAAAATTCGCCGCCCCGACCAGTTCGTTGACCCAACCATATTTGGGTTCTTCCTTTTTCGCGTCCTGCGCAAATAGCGCCGAGCCGGTTATAAGCCCCATCATCAACAGCATCGCAAGCAATTTTTTCATCAGTCATCTCCTTGTGTTTTGTTTGGTTATTGTGTTTTAAAATTTCAGCGCCAATATAATTATCATTTGTACGAAACCGGTTGCCCAATATTTTTTTTCGTGCTCAAGATAGCTGGTGCATGCGCACATCCTGTTGGGGATAGGGAATCGAGATGCCTTCCCTGTCGAACGCCAGCTTCACTTTTTCATGCATGTCAAAAAATACATCCCAGTAATCATCGGTTTTGCACCAGACGCGTACCGTAAAATTCACCGAGCTATCCGCTAACTCGCCAACAAAAACGTCTGCCGGCGGGTCTTTTAATATTTGATCATTCTCCGCGATGATACGGTTCAAAACGTTTCGGGTTTTGGCAATGTCATCGTCATAGCCAATTGCGAAGACCATGTCAACCCGCCGGGTTGCTTCCGTGGAATAATTGACCAGGCTATCATTTGAAAGGGGAGCATTGGGAATAATAATGGTCTTATTATCCAATGATTTTAAAACCGTATGAAAAACCTGGATTTCGTCAACAACGCCGGTGTGGCCCTGCGCTTCAATCAAATCACCGGGTTTGAACGGCTTAAAAAGCAAAATGAGCACGCCGCCGGCAAAATTTGCTAAACCGCCCTGCAACGCCATGCCCACCGCGAAACCGGCCGCTGCAAGCACCGCAACAAATGATGTGGTTTCGATGCCCACCATTGATGTAACGCTGATAACCAGCAAAACTTTTAATATAATTCCGCTAACACCCGCCAAAAATTTTTGCAGTGAAATCTCCAGGTCGGCCCGCAGCATTACTTTACTTAATCCTTTTACAATTAACCGGATGACCCAGAGACCCACCAGCAACGTAATAATCGCTAAAGCAAGTTTCGGAGCGTATTGAATGGCAAGATTCATTGCCTGCTCAACATAAGTTTTGGCATTATTCATGATTGGACTCCACTAATGTTTGGTTGTGTTTAATCAAAAAACGCATACTTTTTAAGGGTGTAGATTTCATTTTACGGTATTTGTGTAGCTATGGATATAGAAACCGTTGAAACGGTTGTTTTAGCTCGAT
>CAYVDX010000276.1:0-5516 GCA_964450485.1 uncultured Calditrichaceae bacterium | reverse complement strand
TGGGTGCACAGGCGGGTTGCGCATAAATAGCGTGTGGATATTTGCGTTAAAATACCCACACGCGTTAGAAAAAATTTTTGAAGATATTGCCACACGGCAAAGATGGTTTTGACTAATTTGCGCAGGTGGAAAGGAATTCACCAAATTGTTTTCACATAATGCTTTCTGATCATCCGGTCCGCCCCCCCCTCGTCCATTATCCTCATTGAGTATCGCATTGTTTCTCAGGCCATGGATGGAGCACAAACCCCATCCCAACATGAGTAAAATGACGGTCGCCGGTAATAATATCGACAATTCCAAATTCTTTCATAACGCGCATAATCGTGAAATCAGTAAATGAAATGTCCGGTTTATCCTGAAATTTCAGGCGCAATTTTTGTGCTTTTTTAAACCGCTCAGGAGTCATCCACACAAGATCGAGTTAGCCGTTATCAACGGCATCCGCAATATTCAGAATGGCTTTCACTGCCAAATCAGCAGACAGCCGCTTGAAAAGCAGGGTATAAACCTCATCTAAAACGTAATCGGTCGTCACGATTGAGGCTTGTTTGCTCCGCAAGTCCTGATAATATTTCCTGACTTGCTGATGACGGTTTTCTTTACGGTTGAATAGGTTGATCCAACCCCAGGTATCAATAAAGATAGCTTTCATGCGGCGCCATAAAACGAATCATCAATGCTGTCAGAAAACGAGGGGACGTCAGCCAGACCGATCAAGCGCAGAATTGGATCTTTTTCTGGCTGCAAGGCGCGTCTTTCACTTTTCACATTAGCGCTTGAATATTTAAATTTTAAATATTGAATAAAATTTTGCAACTCAACCAAACATGGATTAGGGAGTTGCTCGATTTCCCGAAACAATTCCGATTTCTTTGTTTGTGCGATTCCCATTTTGATACCTCTTTTGTTTTATGTTACCCATTATCGGGTTAAAATCAGTTCCCAACGCTCAGTTTGGCCGCCAATTAATAAATTGTTGTCATGTTATCCTCGTTTTGTTTCATTTAGCTTGACGACATAATTTAATAAATTTTACATCCGGAGTCAAAGTTCAATGCGTCGCAACAGATGAAGCGCATATTGACGCCGTGAAGAATTTCGCCATAATTCTTCACAGCCGCGCAATGTAAAATACCCCTTGCTTTTCTTCATCGATTTGGTTAAAACTTCTTTGCTTGGAAAATGTGTGAAAGGGCGGATGAGTTGATGGGCAAATGACCACTCACTTGATTCGCAAAACGCTATTGAAAAAACCGGTTACCGAGGAGAATCAAAAAAATGCACAAAGAAATACACAGTTGGTGGAGCCCCCGGCTAAACAAACACATGGAAATTGCGGTTTACGGGCACTACGGGTTTGCCTTGCTGATGTTCCCGACGGCTGCCGCGGATTACCTCGAATACGAGCGTTTTCAACTGATTGACGCCATTGCGCCGATGATTGACAGCGGCAAATGCAAAGCCTTTTCCATCAACAGCATCAACAACGAAAGCTGGTTGAATAACCACATGCATCCGCACGATAAAGCCATCCGGCATCAGCAGTACAACGATTACGTACTGCACGAGGTGGTTCCGTTTATTTATGACCACTGCAAGGGCGAAGTACCGATTGTCACCACCGGCGCATCGTTGGGCGCATTGCATTGCGCGAACACTTTTTTTCGCCGCCCGGATGTTTTTGACGGCACCATTGCCATGAGCGGCAGCTATGATTTGAAAACCTATACGGACGGCTATTTTGACGAAAACTGCTACTTCAACTCGCCGGTGGATTACCTGCCCCGTTGGGATGATGAAAACATGCTGAACCACATGCGCGGCAAGGGTTCGCATATCATCATTGCCACCGGACAGGGCAGCTATGAAGCGCCCGGCCGGTCGATTCAACTGTCGGATATCTTGCACGCCAAAGGCATTCCCCACACCCTGGATTTGTGGGGTCACGACATGACCCACGACTGGCCGACCTGGCGGCAAATGCTGCCCTATTTTCTGGATTCACGATTTTAAAACGCAGAATTGCTCAAATATTTTTTTAAACCGATTAAAACAATCTACGTCAAAAACGACGCGGACGCATTCCCCCGCCTCTTCCACCCCGCGGGCGGCGACGCGCCCTTTCTTTCTGCCGCTCTTTTTTAATTTCTTTAAAAATCTTCTTTTGATCATCCGTCAGCAGCGCCTCAATTTTTTTATCCTGTGCATCCCGGATCTTTCGCATTTTACCAAACATCTCGCGCCGGTTGCCACTCGCATTTTGGCGAAGCGCCTGCATTTTTTCATGGGTTTCCGTGAGAATCGGCGCAATCTGCTCAATTTGCGCATCTGTCAATCCCAAACGATCAATCAGCATTTGCAATTGCTCACCCGCGGGACCGCCGCGACGGCCAACACGCTGTTTTTCCCGGATTTCCGCGAATTTTCTCCGCTGTGCTTCCGTCAAAATATTTTCGATCTGCTGATTCTCAAGTTCCCTACGGGACTGCTCTGCCGCCCGCATCGCCTGCGGATCTTTGGCATTCAACGCCCGGTCTTTTTTCGCCTGTTCAAAAGAAGTTTTTAAAATTGAACGGACTTGTTCGACCTGCTCGCTGGTGAGATCTAATTGTTTTTTAAGCATTTGCACGCGTCCCTCAACGGGATCGGTTTCGGCGGCGTGTACGAAAAACGTGACAATACAAACCATCAATGTGGAAATAAACAACCGGGTTTTCATAAACGACTCCTGAATTTTTGATTCATTCAATAATCCGCTAAATAAACGAATCACACCTTAAACGATCGATTTTTGCTATTTACCTGATTAATTCATAAATACGTTTTTTGGCAGAATAATTAAGGGCAGAATGATTATTTTTTATGAATTTAATGATTCTGCCAACAAATCATTCTACCTGATCCTTTATTGCCCGAAATTTTAAAGATAAAATCAAATATTACAGTACGTTAAAATCAATTTAAATTAAACCTGTGCATAATGCAGGTTTAATCCATTTTATAAGCATTAGACAGCGCAATTAGATATTTCTTGCCGGAAATGATAAATATCCGAAAAATCAGCAGAAATCTAACCTGGACAAACCAGAACCAAAAAGGTTTTTCAATAAGAAAGCGCATGTTTCGGTTTAAACAGTAGTGGCATGGCGCGCCATGCCACTACTGAGAAGTCATTGTTTTTCTGCCATAAAGTGACAGAAAACTAATTGTAAAGCTCTATAAATCGGTTGTAACTCATCTGTCAATTCCTGCACAAATGGGAAATTTTTGCGCGGTATTCATCTGAAATTCACAGGTAATATTATGCCGGTCTGAAAATGGCGCATCACTTCCGCGGCATAAAGGATAATATATCGCACTTTTCATTATTCTGATGTTAAAAAGAGCGACGAATCCAAAACAACATCGTGCTACCGCCGATTGGCACAGAATTTGTCCCTATTGAACCGGAGAACCAAAACAAAAACGTAACAGTTTACGAAACAGGAGATGAATGACATGCTAACATTAATCACTCGAATGGCAGGCATACTATTGCTTGCGGCGACATTTGCCATCACAATTTCGTGCGAAGATACGACCGGCAATGATACCATCGATTTACAAACCGAGTTGGAAGAAAGGTTTCAGGGAGCGCAGGAAGCCCTTAATTTTACAATGCCTTTTTTGGAAAGCATCACGATGACAACTTCAACGGTTGCATCGGGGATGGGACAGCTCAATAAAAGCCAAACGCCTTCGGACACGCTATTTTCGGGTTGCCCGGTGGTTACCTGGGATCGCGTCAATAATTTTCTAATTGATTACGGAGAAAATGGCTGCACCGGTCCCAATGGCGGTTTTCATAGCGGCCAAATCGCTTTAAACGGCGGTATTCAAAATGCTCAATTGATCGTCAACGCCAATTTTCAAAATTTCACCGCACGCGATTTTACCCTGAACGGCGATCTTTCGCTAACGGCAACGCTTGAAGAAATAACGGCGCAAATTGTAAATGGACAGGTTAGCAGAGGCGCTGACACTACAACCATAAATGCAAATTTTACAGTCAATTACGATTTAAACGGCACCCTCGGCGATCCCCATGACGACAGTTATACAGTGGAGGGAACAGCGACGGTTATTGCACCAAATGGCAAGACTTATCAGCTTGAAGTTCTCACCCCACTTAGTATTCTGGGAACGTGTTCATATCCGGTGGAAGGCATTGTTCGCATTAGTGATGGCATTTTCGAAGCCACGGTGGACTTTTTTCCAAATAATGGGGAATGCGACGATATATTCGTCATTGACATCGGCGGGATAAAAAGAACGATACGGTTTGCAGACTTGTAATTGTCAGCTTGATATTTGTGCTGCAAAAAAGCCCTGCGCATACTTCACGGCGGATTGTGAAATAATTTTTACAATCCGCCAACTTTTTCTTCGAGATTCAATGTTCATCTTTTGCTTCCCGGGTCATCAGTTCAGCGACCGCTTCATGGGGATTTTTGTTGTGAAACAACACTTCGTAAACCTGTTCGGAGATCGGCATTTCCAGCTTCAATTTTTTAGAAAGCTGGTGAACCGAGCGCGTGGTTTTCACCCCTTCCGCGACCATTACCATCTCGCCCAAAATTTCTTCAAGCGTGCGGCCGCGCCCAATTTGTTCGCCCACGTGACGATTTCGGCTGTGCTTGCTCATGCAGGTCACGATCAAATCGCCGATGCCGGAAAGCCCGGCAAACGTCTCCGGTCGCGCGCCCAACACCACGCCGAGCCGCTGAATTTCCGCCAACGAGTCAGCAGCGCCGCTTTGGTGTTGTCGCCAAAACCGGCCCCGTCGCAAATGCCGGCGGCAATGGCAACCACATTTTTCACGGAGCCGCCAATTTCCACGCCGATGATGTCCGTGCCGGAATACACCCGAAAATATTCCGTCGCAAACAGGTCGCGCACAATTCGAGCCGTTTCCAGATTTGTCGAAGCGGCAACCACGGCAGTGGCGATTTCGCGGGCAACTTCCTCGGCATGACTGGGACCGTAAAGCGAGGCGATTTGCTTTTCGGAAACCGTCAACACCTCGCCAATCACCTCCGACATGCGTTTGAGCGTGTCGTTTTCAATCCCCTTGGCAACGTTGACGATTATTTGATTGTCGCGCACGCTATCCGAAATTTTCTCACAAACGCTACGCATGGCGTGAGACGGCACGGCCATCACTAAAACATCGGCGGTTTGCACGGCAACCTGCAAATCCCCGGTCAGTTTGAGGGATTCCGGCAGGGAAATACCCCGCAAATAGCGCTCGTTGCGGCGTGTTTTCTCCATTTCCGCCAATTGATCCGTTTCAAAAACCCACATCGTGACGTCACGGCCTTTTTTCGCTAACAAATTTGCCAGCGTATTTCCCCAACTGCCCGCGCCGATCACTGAAATTCGTTGACTCATTTTATTTCAATTTTTTCTGAATATTCGTATCGTATTTGTGTAGCATCAATATTTTGGAAAACACAATGCCGGGTGTATTACCA
>CAYVDX010000275.1:0-5521 GCA_964450485.1 uncultured Calditrichaceae bacterium | reverse complement strand
TCATTCGGCAATTTGGCGCCAGGGATGTCCTTTTAAAACCGTTTGATTTGGATGATTTTCAAAAGATCGTCAAGTCGGCGCTGCATCCTGATCATAACGCCGTATCACGAAAAACAGCGCCATCAAAATATTCTGAAAGACGCGCTAACGATAGCGATGATCCGTCAGGAACTGCAAAACCCACGGTGCTTTTCGCAAACAACAAGGACGATGAAGTAACCTTTCAAGTGTTTGGTTGGGCGAAGGAACATCACTTTAAAGTCATCATGGTTGAAGCGTTGAATGAGTTTTTGAGAGAGGCAATTACCGGAAAACCTGTTTGCGGGATTGTCAATTTACAAACAGTCCATCAAAGAAAAATTGTTGGAAAATGTCAGCTTTTGAAATCCCAGGGTAGTGTGAAAACATCGCTGCCAATTTTTATAACTGATCCGGAAGTGCAACCCAATAGTATTCGTCGCATTGAAAATAATGTGTTTATGATCAATTCCATAACTGAAAGTTTTTTGAAAAAGTTAGACGTCTTGGTTGAAAAATTAAACCGGTGAATGTTGATCATCGTATAAAATAGGCCCCTTGGCCGTCGATTTGCGCCACTGCAATTAATCCTTCCGTTTTAGAAATATCTCGTGTATATTTACATATCGTTAGCAATAAATTTTAGCGAAATCATTTCCAGAGTATTGATGAAGCCAATTTACCTGGATTATAATGCTACAACTCCCATTGATCCCGAGGTCGCCGCGGCGATGCGTCCCTTTTTGGATCATCATTGGGGGAATCCTTCCAGCAGCCACAGCTACGGAAAAGCAGCGCGTCTGGCAATTGAAAAAGCGCGCCAACAAGTCGCCGGGTTGCTCAATTGCTCGCCTGACGAAATTGTTTTCACCAGCGGCGGGAGTGAAGCCAACAATTACGCCATCAAGGGCTTTGCCCTGGCAAATCGACATCGCGGCGATCATATTATCACTTCACAAATTGAGCACCCGGCGGTGGCCGAGGTCTGTCGTTTTTTGGAAAAAAACGGGTTCCGGGTGACTTATTTGCCCGTTTCCGAACACGGTTTGGTGGATTTGAAAGATTTTGAAAACGCCATCACCCCAACAACGATTTTAACGACAATCATGCATGCAAATAATGAAGTCGGAACCATCCAGCCGATTCGGGAATTGGTCGAAATTTCCAAAAAGCACAGCGTTGCTTTTCATGCGGACGCTGCCCAGAGCGCCGGAAAAATACCGGTTGACGCCAGGATTTTGGGCATCGATTTGCTTTCAATCGCCGGACACAAATTGTATGCGCACAAAGGGGTCGGCGTGCTGTTTGTTCGCCGGGGCATTCAGCTTGAAAAATTGATTCACGGTGCGGATCACGAAAATGACCGGCGGGCGGGTACGGACAACACGCTGCAAATCGTGGGATTGGGAAAAGCATGCGAAATCGCCGGGCGTGACATGCAAAAAAATCAGCAGCAGTTGCGAAAAATGCGTGATATGCTGTACGAACTGATCAAAATGCGCGTGGGGAATATACGCCGAAACGGTCATCCAACCCACTGCCTGCCGAACACCCTGAGCCTGGGCTTTGAAAATTGTAAAGCGTCGGCGCTATTGAATGCAATGCCGGAAGTTGCCGCGTCAGCCGGGGCAGCGTGCCACGCTGAAGATACTGAGATATCAGCGACGCTTTTAGCAATGCACACGCCGCTTGAATATGCCCGCGGAACTCTCCGTTTTTCCACCGGGAAATTTACAACCAAAACGCAAATTGAACGCGCGGCCGGCGTCATCGCTAACGCGGTTCTGCACTGCCGAAAAATTCAATAACCGGAGAAGTCGTTATGGAATTGATCAACGAAATTTTTGTTGTGTTGGAGAATAAACCCGGCGCTGCCGGTGAAATGTTTCGCATTTTGAAGAAAAAAAATATCGGGATTTATGCGGCCGCCATGTTCATCGATTTTGCCAGACTGCAAGCCACACATCCGGATGAGGCGTTCCAGGCGTTGCGGCAAAGCGGATTCCAGGTAGAGATGCGCGAAGCATTGCGAGTGATATTACCAAATCGCCGGGGCGTTTTGATGGAGCTGACCCAAAAGCTCGGCAACGCCGGGATCAATATCGATTATCTCTATTGCGCCCTGCAGGAAAAACAAAAACGCGGCACGGTCATCCTGGAGGTTGATCAACCGGAGCTGGCGTTAAAAATATTCAGCAATCATCAGTTTTAAAAGTGAATGGGACAAACGACAAAAACGAAGCAACTGCTGGTATTTGCGCATCGCGGTGAAGCGCAGGTTTTTCTCAACCGGGGGCGGTTTCGTAAATCCGGGGCAGGTTTCAAGCGGGTTTATGAAAATGAGCGGTCTTTTTTGCTGATTACCGGCGAAGGTGTGCATTCAGCCGGCGAAAGATTGGGTGATTTTTGCGATGCGTTTCACAGCCAAATCGACCAGGTGATGAATTTTGGCATCGCCGGCGGATTGAGCACACCCTGCCAAAACGGCCGCATTTTTAGCATTCGAAAAGTATATCGCGAAGCAAAAAAACGGCGTGAATACCCGGCATTGCACAGCGCGGATAAAAGCGCAATCGTCGATTGCATCACTGCGACAAAACGGGTGTTGACGCCGGAATATGGGCGCCGGTTGAGCGCAGCAGCGCCAATTGTTGACCGAGAGTTGTGGGGATACGCTTCGGTGTGTCAAACATTCGGATTGCCTTTTTTTTCATATAAATTGATATCGGATTGCATCGGGAAACAGGTTGTTTTAGCGGATATTTCCAGCCGGGCGGGGGAATTCAGCCGGCAATTGTTCGAATGTTATATTGGGTTAGCGAATTGATGATCCACCGGAATACAAAAAGGGGGTTGTGGAATTTTCAATTTATTGTTACCTTGACCGATGAATGCGTATTCAAAGGACAAACAGGTTACCAAAATGGGTGATGAAAAAAATAGACATCAGCCTGGAATATCTTTTGATACCTCAACTCCTTCTAAACTCGTTGTAAAAATTACGGCGCTGTTCAGTTCCTTAATATTGCTTGTCATCATAACGACCGGTTTAATTACCTACCAATCCAATCGCGACCAAATTCTCACTAATCTACAAAATCAATTGCAGTTGGCTGCCAACACCATTGCCATTTCCATTGACGGCGATGAATTCGAGACGCTGAAGGGGCGAGAAAGTATGTTAACCCCGGCGTATCGTTCCGTTAAAAACGCCCTGCAACAGTTTATGGTGAATCAGTACCTGGGATTTGACCAAAACGGGGCGTACACATTTCGACGGATTTCCAAAGATTCGCTGGAATTTACGGTGATGCTGCAGGAGGATTTCGTCGGCAATCGTTACGCGATTCGGGAAGAAATGCTGCCGACGCTGGAGCGCGGGACGCCCGGCTTCACGGATGTGTACGAAGATGAAAACGGGGTTTGGCTGTCCGCTTATGCGCCGATCACGAACAGCCGGAAAATAGTCGTTGGCATGGTCGAGGTTGATTTCCACAACAATTTTTACCTGCTGGCGCTCAACGATGAACTTAAATCGCTGGTGCAATTCGGGATTTTAGGTCTTTTGTTGGCCCTGCTGTCGGCCATTTTGTTGAGCCGTTTTATCACCCGGCCGATCAACCAGGTTGCCCAGGCCGCGATCCGGTTTTCCAAGGGTGATTTGGACATATCCGTGCCGGTCAGCACGCGGGATGAGATCGGCATGCTGGGGCGGGCGTTTAATTACATGGTTTCCGAGATTAAAGATAAGAAGCTCTTGCAGCAAAAAAACCGTGAGTTATCCGAGGCGTATCAAAAGCTGGACGCGGTCAACAAATCGCTCAAAGAAGCGACCCGGCTTAAATCTGAATTTCTTAGTATTGCCGCGCATGATCTTAAAAGCCCGTTGCAGGTGATGATGGGATTTGCGGAGCGCATTTTAACCACGCCGGATCAAAACGAAACCGTGTATCGCGACGCCCAAAAGATTTACAGCGGAACCCAGCGGATGCTGTCGATTATCAAGAATTTGCTGGACACGACCGCGATCGAAACCGGCAAGCTGAAACTCAATAAATCCCGGGTGGATGTCGGCGAGCTGGCGCGCCAGGTGGTTTGTCACAACCAGCCATTGGCTGAAAAAAAGCAGCAAAACATTGAACTCGAGGTCGATGAAAGATGCGTTTTACTTATTGATGAGAAACGAATGTACGAAGTGATGGATAACCTGGTAAATAATGCGATCAAGTTTTCTCCACCGGCGCAAACCGTGTCCGTGATCGTGAGAAAAAAAAGCCGGAATGGCAAGCATGATGGCGTTGTGCAATTCGTCGTTGAGGATCACGGACCAGGCTTTACAAAGGCTGATATGAAGAAGCTTTTTGGCAAATTTAACCGGCTTTCCGCGCAACCAACCCAGGGAGAAACATCTACCGGATTAGGACTTTCCATTGCGAAACAATTAATTGAAATGCATGGCGGCAAAATTTGGGCAGAAAGTCCCGGGGAAGGGGGCGGGGCAAAATTTGTAGTGGAAATTGGATGATGCTACAGTTAAAAATTGCGGTAATCGGAAAAACGATGCTTTTTTGGGGCGTCATTCCGGGGTAACATACGCCGCGGTAATACCGCCATCCACTAAAAAATCCGTGCCGGTGATAAAGCTCGATTCATCACTGGCCAGGAAAAGTGCGGCGCGGGCAATTTCCCCGGCTTCGCCAAAACGTCCCATGGGAATGTGCACCAACCGTCGTTGTTTTTTCGCTTCGGTGTTGAGATATTTCATCAACAACTCGGTGCGCAGCGGCCCCGGGCACAGGGCGTTCACCCGGATGTTTTCCCGTGCGTGGATCACCGCCAGTTCCCGGCTCATAGCCAGCACCGCGCCTTTGCTGGCTGTATATGCCAACTGTGGCGTCGCAGCTCCTAAGCGCGCCACAAATGACGCAGTATTGATGATGGAACCGCCGCCGGCCCGCCGCAGCGCCGGGATGCCGTATTTGCAGCCGAAGAACACGCCTTTTACGTTTATGCGAAAGGTCAAATCCCACACATCTTCGCGGGTGTTCAAGGCGTCGTCATCGTTTGCGTGGCTGATGCCGGCGTTGTTAAACAGGATGTTTAGTTGTCCAAAGGTTTGCTCCGAGGCAAGAATCATGGCTTCGCAATCAGCAGCCCGGCTGACATCCGCGTGAATAAAGATTGCAATGCCGTCCTTTGCCTCGATTAGACTGACCGTCTCCGCGCCGGCCTCATCGTTGATATCGACGACCACAATTTTCGCCCCTTCACCGGCGAACAGCAACGCGGATTCCCGCCCAATGCCGCTGCCCGCGCCGGTGATTAATGCCACTTTGTCTTTTAGTCTCATTGGTTTCTCTTTATTTAACCACGAATTACACGAATATCACTAATTGAAGTTTATCAAGAGTATTTGTGTAGCGCCAAGAAATTGAAAACACACTATTATTCGAGATAATTTCTGGATTTAAATTTGTTTGTTTTTGGCGGAATTTTTGTTTGA
>CAYVDX010000274.1:0-5542 GCA_964450485.1 uncultured Calditrichaceae bacterium | reverse complement strand
AATATTACAGTACGTTAAAATCACTTTAAATAAAACCTGTGCATAATGCAGGTTAGAACATTTTTTATCGCTTTCATAAAGTAACGCTTTTTAGCGTAGGTTACCACAAAATTTGTCGGTTACGCCGATTTTCAGTGACGCGCAACCTAATCCTCGCCGCGTGCAGCCGAACCGAAGACGCCGATTTTTGACACGTCGTTTGATTGGCAGATTTTGGCGAAAATTTTTGTATTAAACAAAAATCGCATTAACTTATTCCTTCTTTAACAACACCAGCCTTCGTTACTTAATCCGCATCCCTTTTTCCCAATTAAAACTCCGTACTATTTCCCGGTGAGAAGTCCTTTTGTTGTTCATTCGTCTGGTTTCGCGGGCTAAATAATCATCCGTGTTATCCAACTCAGTATAATAAATATTGATCATGATTCTCAGAAGCATCGGAAACGCCGCACATCACCGGATGTTTTCCCATGCCGAGAATCAAATCATTTTTGATCGTCGGTATCACAACAATTAAGCCGTTCTCTTTTCGAGTCTCAACTTCCTTAACGCCTTCCAATAATTTTAGAGGGATGACAACGCCTTTGCCGGAGGCTTTTGCTTTTATGGTTAATTTTGATCTGTTTCGCATTGGGGAACGCCATTTTGAGCGTTAACTTTGTTGTAAATCAGTTGTTAGCCAAACAAGGATTTTTATCTTCTTTATAAAGTAACACTTTTTACCATCGGTTGCCACAAAATTTGCCGGTTTTGATAATTTTCAGCACCGTGCTGCCCAAAACAATCACTTTTTTCGGGAGTTGGTTGCAGGTGAGTTTACTCATCTATGCGTTATGCAAGATCATCAAATATTTGAAGGACCTCTTTTTTCAGAAAAGGGATATCTTCTACGACTGTTAACCAAACCTTTTTGATATCCACACCAAAATAATGATGGACAAGCTTGTCTCTCATTCCGGCAATATCTTTCCAGGGAACATGGATATGTTTGTCTTTTAGTTCAGTCGATAATTGTTTGACAGCCTCTCCAATAATTTCAATCTGACGTATGACGCCGTCTTGAACCAGGGTGTCATGTTGAAAAGACTGCTCATCATAGCTCTCGGTATAATTTTCAATTTTGTCAATTGAATCCAAAATGTGTTGAAGGTAAATAGAATCATCCTTCATAAATCACCTGAACTTCATTAAGGATGCGCTCGCGGAGGTAGGGGCTGATCGCCGCTTCGGTTAATAAATCTACCTTTCTGCCTAATGCTTCAGATAACTCACGCTCCAGTTTTACCAAAGCGAGCAGACTTTTGGGCTTGGAAAAATAAACCAGCATATCGAGATCGCTGTTTTCGGTTCCCTCGCCGCGTGCAACCGAACCAAAGACGCCGATTTTTGACACGTCGTTTGCTTGGCAGATTTTGGCTAAATATTTTTTGCTATAAGTAAGTCGCATTATCGCTATCCTGCTTTACCATTAACTTCTTTCTTTACTTCCCCCAAATTTCTCTTTAAAAATCTTCAAATAATAACGCGTTGTGCAGAATTAAAAAGTGAACACGATTTAAGTCAAAAATTAATAATAGAATTGTCTTCAATATCCCAACCTGAACCCGCGATAAAACCTCCCGAATTTCAGGTGAAATGCTTTGATCCGTTAAAGCCGCTATCTCTATCATAAGCGAATACGTTTCTATATTTTTATGCGTGATTCATGTGAAAACAAGACTTTTATTTTTAGCAAAATAACACATAATTCGATATAAATCAATCCCTCTTTGCCGATTGCCTGAGTTGAGAGTGTTGAGTATTGAGTTGTTATAAATGGGCTAAATCCAGCATCACCCACTCACCATCGCCGTAAACTCATCAAACAAATACTCCGCATCTACGGGACCGGGAGCGGCTTCCGGGTGGAATTGCACGCTGCGAAAAGGCTTGCGCTTGTGGCGGATGCCCTCGTTGGTCTCGTCGTTCAGGTTGATGAATCACGGCTCCCAATCGGTGGGTAAATTCTGCTCATCCACTGCGTAGCCGTGGTTTTGCGAGGTAATCAAACAGCGCCCGGATTGCACATCCATCACCGGCTGGTTTTGGCTGCGATGCCCGTATTTCAGCTTGTACGTGGCGGCGCCGGCCGCCAGCGAAAGCAGTTGGTGCCCCATGCAAATCCCGAACGTGGGAATCCCGCGGGCCAGCACGGCGCGGATATTTGCCACGGTTTTCCGGCAGGTCTTGGGATCGCCGGGGCCGTTGGAAATCATCAGTCCGTCGAACTGCTCGGCGCTCAAATCGTAATCCCAGGGTACGCGCAGTACCTGCAAACCGCGTTTGAGCAGGTTGTGCAAAATGTTGTGTTTTGCCCCGCAATCGATCAACGCCACGCGCTTTTCGCCATCACCGTATAATTCCGGCGCAGCGATGCTGGCCTCCGCCACCAAATTCAGCAGGTTTGGATTAAAAAAGCTGATCGACGTATCGCCGAATTCGATTTTGCCCAGCATGGTGCCTTTTTCGCGCAGCTGTCGGGTTAGCGCGCGGGTATCGATGCCGGATAGCGCCGGAATTCCTTCACTTTTCAGCCATTTGGACAGGCTTTTTGCGGCCTTCCAGTGGCTAAACGCTTGTGAATAATCCGCCACGATCAACGCCTGAATTTGAATGCGATTCGACTCAAAATGCAGATTCAGGCTGCCGGTTTTGCGATTGGCCGGCACGCCGTAATTACCAATCAGCGGATATGTCAGCGTGAGAATCTGCCCGAGATAGGACGGGTCTGTGAGCGTGTCCGGGTAGCCGGCCATGCCGGTGTTGAACACCACTTCCCCGGCAACGGATTTTTGCGCGCCGAACGAAAGGCCTTCGTAAACCGTGCCGTCCTCCAGCACCAGCCGCCCGGGAATTCGTTCGAGTATTTCCGATTCAACGCTTTTTCGGGTTTCCTTTTTATTATCGTGGAGATTTTGAATCATTACTTTACCAATTATTATATTTTCCCGGTAGATCGAATTAACATCTTTTTTAATTTAGCCGCCCTATAAATAACACAAAATTTGCGCAAATTAAAGTGCTTTTTTCGCAAATTTTCCTTATCTTTTTGTGGAGGTATGATGAGCCCGACGGTTTTACATTTTGGCCCCTATCGATTTTATTTCTATTCGAGAGACCTTGCGGAACCGATTCATATTCATATTGTTCGTGATGATAATGAAGCAAAATTTTGGCTTGACCCGGTAAGATTGGCTGCGAACCACGGTTTTTCTGCAAAAGAGTTGCGAAAAATTGAAAAGCTAATCCATCAAAATGACGATACAATCAGGAGAAAATGGAATGAACACCTTAAACAACGTTAAAATTTTGACGCGAATACAGCATGTTCGCGTTACGGATGATGCTTTAATCGTTGATCTTGATGACGGACGGGTTCTTTCCGTGCCGATCCTTTGGTATCCCCGGCTGGCGTATGGAACGCCCGAAGAGCGTCAAAACTGGCAATTATTGGGAAGGGGAACCGGTATCCATTGGCCGGAACTCGACGAGGATATCAGCCTGGAAGGGCTTTTGTTGGGCGCACCCTCCGCGGAAAGCCAGGCCTCGCTGCGAAAATGGCTGGAGAGCCGCTCGGTGAAGGTGTAATAATTTTGTCGCTCAGTCATAAATCTAAGCATTTGAAGGAGAAAACATGTCCAAGTATTCTGTCATCGTCAAAGATAAAAATGCGCTGAAAGCATTAGAGATGCTTGCCAGGGAAAAGAAAATTGATAAAGCCGTGATTATTCAGGAAGCTGTTTTAGAATTTTTAGAGGATCAGTATGATCACCTAATTGCCAAATCCCGGGAGAATGAAGACAACCTTACAATGGAAGAAATGAAGCAAGCCCTTGGCCTATAATATCGTATTCAAAAAATCTGTTAAAAAAGACCTTAAACAAATCAGCGTTGAAAACGCCGCGAGGATTTTTCAACAGATTGAAACAGTGTTGTCAACGGTGCCTTTGAAATTTCCTTTTTTAAAGGGGGCATAGAGGGAATTTAGAAAATTTCGAGTTGGCGACTACCGCGTGGTCTATAAAGTCATCGAACAAGACGTCGTCATTTATCGAATCAGGCATCGTCGTTCTGTATATGATTAAGTTTTCCCTCCTCCAGAAACAATCGTTTTCAGAATTTCCAACCCCTTGCGCAGATTCGGCGCTAAAAAGCGGCGCAATTTTTCCGGCGGGGGCGAGGGCGCGCGCCAGCCGCTGATTTTCGACGACAGATGCACATTGTCAAACACCAATGTTGTGAAACACGCTTCCGCCAGGACGTCGCTCAAAATGCGCGTAACCTCGATTGCCGAGCGTTCCCACTGCACGGCGGCGCGGTCAAATTTGGGCATTTCGTCAAAATCCACCATGCCGGCCATGCCGCGATCGGAAAGCACGACTACGCTGCCATCGTCAAACAGCTCAAAATGCAGCTTTTGCCCCGCTTCCACCGGGTAATAGGCGCTTTTGAATTTGCGGATCAGCACCGCGGCGCGACGAATTTCCCGCTCTTTTTTCCGGCGCTGCTGTTTGGCGCGCTTGCCCTGCTGTTCGTATTCCCGGAGCGCGGTTTGATATTCCCGCCAGGCGATTTCCGCCGCTGAAATTTGGGATTCCAGCGCCGCAAGGTGCGCTTTCACAGCGTCGCCGGCAATTTTGGGAAACGTTGCCCAGCGGTCAAAATAGCGTTCTAATCGAAAAGCGCCCAATTGCAGGCACAGCCAAAACACTTCGGTTTCGCGTAGTGATTTAGATTTATCGAAGAGCCGCGCGCGTAATTTCGCCACATTTTCCAGCACCCTGGGCGCGTCGGCGTCTTTTAAAAAGGAGGTCATCCCTTCCTCTTTTGGATAATACAAAAACAGCGCCTGCCGGGCGCGGGTCATGGCCACGTAAAAAAGCCGGCGCTCCGCTTCCGTTGCCCGCTGCAAATCCTCCTCTGTCACGCCGTCTTCCGCGACAATGCAGGGCGCCAGACCGTCGTAACAGCCGGGCACAAAAACCGCGTCCCACTCCAGGCCTTTGGCGCGATAAATGGTCATAATTTTGATGGGCGGCAGGTTTCGGGGATTGGGAATGGGATTGACCGAAATTTTTCGGATGTAATCTAAAAAATCCCGGCAGCGGCGGTTTTTGGCGCGGGCAAATTCGATCACCGCCTCGACGGTTTGGATGCGGCTCATGCCAATTTCCCGGCGGCCGCTGTAATTCAGCAAGTGATCTTCGTAATCGATTTCATCCACCAGCCAGCGCAGCACCTTGTGCGCCGGGCGCTTCAGCCGCAGGGTCAACAGGCGGACCAGTTCGGCAAAATCATCGACCTGCGCCTGCACGCGGCGATGAAATCCCTGCTTTTGCGCCAGCAGCACCGCCATGACCGAGCGACGGCGGCGACGCGCCATTGCGACGACGTTTTCCACTGCTTCCCGGGGAATATATCGTCGGGGGCGATTGATGATATTTGCAAACATATCCAGATATTTTTTCGCCGTTTTGGGATCGTCCGGAAAACCGTTTTTGCG
>CAYVDX010000273.1:234-5580 GCA_964450485.1 uncultured Calditrichaceae bacterium | reverse complement strand
ATGCGCGACGCGCTTGGGAGCCATTTTCAAAAAGTGACGCGGGATTTATTTTTAGAATACTACAAAAAAAGTTTTTTTCCCAAATCTGACGCGACCATCAATAAAAAATTGCTCCCACAATTATTGAAATACGATTCTGTTTTCGCCGGCAGGACGGATTTATCAAATACACGAAATGAATTCCCGGAACAAGCGCTTGCAGAATATCGCGGCGGGGGATTAACCATGGCGCAATTTATGGAATTTTATCAAAAGTTGCCAGAAAGCAAACGCTATCCCCTGCGACGATCAAAAGATGTCGTTGCAATGATTCACGCATGTTTAATGCCCAGACTGCTGTATTTAGACGCGATCAACCGGGGACTCGATCAGGATGTGAAATTTTTTGAAGCAATGCGCAGCATTAAGGATCGATATGTTGAAAAAGCTTATCGAAGAAAATTTATTGACGCCCCGGATTCTCTTTCTCAATCGAAAATTGAGGGATATTACGGTGAACACTATGAGCGTTTCAAAAAAATGGACAAAGCAGCTGCCTATAAAAAAATCCGGGAACTGTTGCTTGCGGAAAAGCGGCAAAAACGTTTCAATAAGCGCATCAGAAAGCTGAAAAGACAATTTATTGTTCGATACAATTCACGGGCTGTAAAAACGGCTTTGGAAATGTTGAACGCAGAGAAAACCCCTTAAAAAGAGCACAAATTTTCACATTTTTTTTGAAAAAACGGAAACTTTTTTTCGCGTAAAATCGTTTTTTTTATCGCTCAAAAGGGCGCGGTCGTTCCATTTCGGAACGTGCAATCGATGCGGCTGAACTTAAGTAAAACTAACAAAAAGGAGGAATTGCTATGAAGCTGAGGATTTCTTTTTTTTGGATTGCTTTGGTTTTGTTGGTATTGGCCATGCCGTTGTGGGCGCAATACCAGGTCGGCGTGATCGGCGGCGTAAACCTGGCAAATATCCACTCCGATGAAATGAAGGACAACCTGGGCATGGATTTGCAAAACCGGACGCTATTCGGCGCAGGCGCAATGTTCGATGCGGGACTGAGTGAACATTTTGCCCTGCGTTTTGAGCCGATGTTTTTACGGAAAGGCGCTGAAACCAAAGCGACCGAGAACGACGTGGAAACAATTTCCCGTCTCAAAATGGACTATCTGGAACTGCCGCTGATGGCGCGATTTTCTTTGGGTTCTGAGATGAGCAAGGCAAAGCCCTTTTTGCTGGCCGGTCCAAGTGTTGGCTTTTTGTTGCGCGCTAAATCCGAAAGTGAATTCGCCGACATCACAACGGAAGCGGACATCAAGGATGAATTGAAAAATCTTGATTACGGAATCAACTTCGGCGGCGGCCTGACCCTGAAAGCCGGCAACGCCAATCTGTTTGTGGAAGGACGCTACAACCTGGGGCTTGCCGATGTTGATGACAGCGCCAACGACAATGGCGTGGATGTACACGTAAAAAACCGCGGGCTTGAACTGTTCGCGGGCATTGCCCTGCCGCTTGGCGGCTAATCAATTGTTTCCATAACAAAAGCGGATGGCATTGCCCGCTGATGCCATCCGCTTTTAATTTCTGTTCGCTTAAAGCTGAGAAACAGGAAATCCAAGCGCCAAAGCCTCACTCATCTAAATCAAATTGATGGCGGATGATCTTCGCTTCCTTCATAAAAACGACATCCTCGCCAATATTTGTAGAAAGATCCGCCACGCGCTCCAGTGAACGCGCAATCCTCACCATGGAAAAGCCCTGATCGAGCATTTTTGAATCATTTTTAACAAGTTCGATGGTTTGGTGAAGAATCCTGTCATAAAAATCATCGACGACATTATCCGTCGCGCAAACTTTTCGGGCTAATTCAGTATCCTGGTGAATAAATGCGCTAACGGAATCGTGGAGCATTTTACAAGCAATGTCACTCATTTCAGGGATAATTGCAGCAATGCTGATTACCGGTTTTTTGGCTAACCGGATCACGGTGTTGGCAATGTTCACGGCATGATCACCAATTCGTTCGAGGTCGTTGTCCATTTTCAGACCACCGACGATAAATCGCAAATCGATGGCAACCGGCTGCTGCAAAGCCAAAAGCGTTAAAATCTGATCTTCAATTTTGACTTCCATCCGATCAATTTCGTTGTCGCGCGCCTTGACCCGTTTGGCTAATTCAACATCCTGTTTTTCCAATGCTTTAATGGACTGACGAATGTTGTGCTCTACTTCATTCGCCAAAAAAATCAGATCTTTTTTGATGTTTTCTAATAATTGTTGAAATTTTTCCTTCATAAATCCTGCCGCTTTTGAAAATTCTTTATCTCAATGATCCGGCAATAAAAGACCGGATTGCCAGAAAAACAATCTTAAAATTTGTTTCCATCTATTTGTTTAACCAAACCTTCCGGTGATGTAATCCTCAGTCATTTTGACGCCGGGGTTTGTAAATATTTTTTTGGTTTTATCAAATTCAACCATTTTCCCCAACATCATAAAAGCCGTATAATCGGAAATTCTGGCGGCTTGCTGCATGTTGTGGGTGACGATAATGATCGTATAATCTTTCTTGAGTTCATCGATGGTTTCCTCGATTTTCCCGGTGGAGATTGGGTCCAACGCCGAGGCGGGTTCGTCCATCAAAATGATTTCAGGCTTATTTGCCAGGGTTCGCGCAATACACAGTCGCTGCTGTTGACCGCCGGACAAATCCAGCGCGGAGCTATCGAGCCGGTCTTTCACTTCTTTCCACAAATCCGCCTGTTTTAACGATGATTCAACAATTTCATCTAATGTTGACTTCACGGAAATGCCATTCACACGCGGCCCGAAAACGACATTTTCCCAAATACTCATTGGAAAAGGATTTGATTTTTGAAAAACCATGCCCACCCGTTTGCGCAATTCCTCCAGACGGATACCCGGTCTGTAAATATCTTCGCCGTCAATCAGCACTTTTCCTTCCAGGTAAGATCCGGGAATCAGGTCATTCATGCGATTAAAGCATCGCAAAAGCGTGGATTTTCCACAGCCGGACGGCCCAATAAACGCCGTTACTTTTTTGTAGGGAATTTGTAACTTTACATTTTTTAAGGCATGCGCGTCAGCATTGTAAAAGAAATTCAAATCCTGTGCTTCGACCACAATATGTTCATTGCAAACCGGCAGGCTGGTCGCCACATTTTCAACCGGCGCTTCCTGTTTTGGCGTCATTGACGCCTCTCGCGGATATTCTGCCATCACTTTCATCTCTCTACCATTTATTAAAAGGTTGACGGTTTAAACTTCTTTTTCAAGCGATTACGAAAATAGATTGCCCCGATGTTTAACAAAAGGACAATGATGATCAGCAAAAGCGCCGTGCTGTAAACCATTGGTTTGGCGGCTTCCACATTGGGCGATTGAAATCCGACGTCGTAAATGTGAAAACCCAGGTGCATAAATTTGCGATCCAAATGTAAAAAGGGAAAAATGCCATCGAGCGCCAGCGCTGGCGCTAATTTGACAACGCCGGTAATCATCAGGGGAGCAACTTCGCCGGCGCCGCGGCTAATCGCCAGTATCAACCCGGTTAAAATGCCCGGCATGGCATTGGGAAGGGCAATTTTTCGGATCATTTGCCAACGGGTTGCCCCCAGCGCCAACGCAGCTTCCTTGTTTGCACGCGGCACGGCCAACAAGCCTTCTTCAGTCGCGACGACCACGACAGGCAGGGTCAGCAACGCCAGGGTTAAGGACGCCCACAAAATGCCGCCGGTGCCGAAAGTCGGCTCAGGCAATTTATCGCTAAAAAAAAGGTGATCGATGCCGCCGCCGACCACATACACAAAAAAGCCCAGCCCAAAAACCCCGAAAACAATGGAGGGAACGCCTGCGAGGTTGTTTACGGACAGGCGAATAAAGCGAATGATCGCGCCTTGTTTGGCGTATTCGTTTAAGTAAATCGCAGCCATAACTCCAAACGGCACAACCGCGACAGACATCAGCAGAACCATCAAAACCGTGCCAAAAATCGCCGGAAAAACGCCGCCTTCGGTGTTGGATTCCCGCGGCTCGGCGGCGACAAATTCCCATAATTTTGCGGCATACAGCAATGCTTTTTGGCCAAGGCTCATGGCATTGGGCTGAAAAAATCGCACCAGATGCGACAAACGAATTTCTTTTTCGCGCCCGTCAACTGTTTTGACCGCCAGGTAGGTTGCCTGGTCTTTTTCCGCAAGTTTGGAGAGCCGCGCGGTTAAATGCTGGTATTCATCAGCAATATTTTGCTCAATTTTTTCGCTTTCTTTCTTTAATTCCACCCTTTTTTTGCGCCCGGCTGCTGTCTGTCCTTTCGCTGAAATTTCCAAAAGTTTTATTTCACGGTGAAGTTGTGTCAGGGGCTTGGTAAGGTCTGTAATTTTTGCCTGTGTGTGTTTTATTTCTGTTTTCACTTTCAAAGCGGCGGTGTGCGCCGCATGCGCCCGTGCCATAAAATCCGCTGTTTCGGCATTCAGGGTTTGTTCCGGTGTGTGGATTTTATCGATAAATCCATAAAAATTGCCGTATTCCGATCGCTCAAAAACAACGCCGGTTTTGGGATAGGCCAATGCTTCGATATCTTTTTTATCCAGCCATTTAAAATCCACGCCGTAAACATCGCGATTCCCGATTTTTAGCTGCAATCGCTCGACATGCTGCGCGGTTCCGGTTTCAGAAAGGACCTTATCGGTTTGCGCTTCCCATTTTTCGCCAAAATATTTTTCACCGTTTTTTAAGGTAACCTGGGCAATATCGCGCGGCCAAAAGCAACCCAATCCTTTTGTCAAAATGATTGTGACAATCCAGGCTACCATCAACAAAGAGAACAAAAGTCCCATGCTGCTGGCAAAAATTTGCGAATCGCCTTTTTTTCGGAAGTAGTTGATATTATTATTCATAACCCAATCTTTTACACCAGCGTTTGTTAAAATCGCGCATATTTTTTGCGTAACCGGTCGCCGATCAGCGATGAAACGGTATTGAGGATAAATGTGAAAGCAAATAGCAAAACGGCCGTTAAAAAGAGCACGCGATACAGCGTTCCGCCCACTGGCGCTTCGGGGATTTCCACGGCGATGTTTGCGCTCATTGCCCGAAATCCGTTAAAGGGGTTGAGATCGAGAATTGGCGTGTTACCCGTGGCCATCAGGACGATCATTGTTTCTCCAACAGCACGTCCCAAGCCTAACATAATTGCCGCGAAAATACCCGCGGACGCTGCCGGCAACACGACTTGCCGAACGGTTTGCCACCGCGATGCCCCCAGCGCCAAAGACGCCGAGGGAGCGGATTCCGCACGGTTGGCAACCGGGCCGCAGCCAACGGTAATAAAAA
>CAYVDX010000273.1:0-224 GCA_964450485.1 uncultured Calditrichaceae bacterium | reverse complement strand
AGCGATTCCGGCACGTTTGACAACGCGTCGTCAGCAACGGTAAATATAATGGGTATGACCGCAAATCCCAGGGCAAAGCCGACCACAATGCTGTTCCGCGTTTCATAGGTAACATTAAATGTTGAATAAAGCCACTGCTGAAAATTACCGGCAAACAGCCAATTTTCCACCCCTGGACCCAGGTTCCCGGAAAGCCACAAGGCGACCAACCCAAAGGGAAGCAT
>CAYVDX010000272.1:0-5587 GCA_964450485.1 uncultured Calditrichaceae bacterium | reverse complement strand
CTGGCTGAACGGATTTCTTCCAACGCCTGATTTAAAAAACCCCACACCTTATCGGAACAAATACTGGCAGCCGACCAAATCCCAATTATCGGCGGCAATCCGAGCATTCGCGACGCCGTTAAGATTGCCACTTTTGACCTGAAAACGGCATCGCCCTTGTCGAATCGATGGTTTTTCTGCCGGAATACGGCAGCTTTGTGAGAATTCCCGTTCAGGTTGGCGCCGACAGCGGCATACAGCATTTTTTGGTGATTGAAAATGACGCACTAAATGATCATCCGCTGCAAACCGGTACGCCGTATGCGTTTGCGGTTTCCGCGTACAATGCCAAAGATCAAAACAACGACGGCGTGGTCGATAACGATTACCCGGAAACCTCGCTGGAAAGCACGTTTTCGATCGTCACGGTGACGCCGCAATCGACCCGACCCGGCATGCGCTATCCCAACACGCCCGGCGATACGCTTGTGGTCACAAAAACCGGTCGCAGCCGCGGTCACGTTTCCGTGGAAGTTGTTGATCCGGCCGCGCTTACCGGCGACGCCTACCAGATTGAATTTAACGAAGCGCCGCAATATTTCATTGAAAACGGCAATACCACAGACGTGTGGCACACCTGGAACCTGGTAAACATTACCGCCGATAAAATATTATTAGCGGATCAAACCAACCTCAGCGGCGACAATGATTACCTGGTGACGGACGGCATGTTAGTGCGGGTGAGCGGTGTGAAAAAAAAACCGGTCTCGTCTGCCGGGAGAGCGAGGGCGAACGCTGGATTTTCGGGGTCGATTGGGGCAGCCCCTGGCACGATGAATGCCCCGGCATTGATGCGCCGCCGTTGCGCGGTTCATTCTTCGGCTCAACCCTCGACCGGATGACCTGGTTTCCATCCGCATGGTTTTTCAGGACAAAGCCGGGGTGGATGCCGACGGTTTTATCAGCAAGGGCGCGGTTTATCGCCGCGACCTGGGCTATCCTTTTGCAGGGATTGGTCAATTACCCTTTGCCTGTTACGATATTTCAGATCCCCAAAATCCCTGCCGGGTCAACATCTGCTTTGTGGAAAGTGATGGCGAAGCAGGCGCGGCCGCCAACAACATTTAGGACATGGGCGCCGATGAAAACGGCCTGTTTCCCGGTGAGTTGGGCGCGCGCGAATACATATTTATTATGAACAGTGATTACAATGAAGGCGCTGATTACAACGACGAAAATTGGGGCCCGGAAGCAGATGTAATTTATGCCATCTGGCCAAAAAACCGCGGCAATCGTACGTATTTATCAAACCAATTTACCTGGGACATTTTATACAATCGCCCGCACACGCCTGAAGATTTTTACACATTTTCCACGGCAGCGGTCATCGAAGGAGATGTTCGCCATGCCAGAAATGACGTTGAAAAGATCAACGTTTTTCCCAACCCCTATTACGCGGAAAATCAGTTGGAAGTCCGGCGAAATCAACGCTTTGTCACCTTTACATATTTGCCAAAAAAATTCACCCTGCGCATTTTTACCCTTTCCGGAAACCTCGTTCGCACCCTGACCGAAGCAGATAAAGCCGGTTTAAACGAGCAGTTTTTGAATTGGGATTTGGAAAATGAACATGGATTTAAAGTTGGCAGCGGCATGTACATCGCTCACATATCCATGCCGGAATTCAATAAAACAAAAGTGGTAAAACTATTTATCATTCAAGCGGCAGAGATTTTGCGATTTTATTGAACCAACAAAATCCTTTATATAGCGATCTTTTGAACCTTGCTTTCACTTACACGGCAGAAAGCGCACCGTCGTCTCCATCTCTTCGAGCACCTCGGCAACTGCCGTGATGGTATCATCGATGTCTTTCTCAGTGGTGTTGTCAGACAGGGAAAAACGCACCGCGCAATGGGCTTCTTCCGCGGATTTGCCCATGGCGATCAGCACGTGGGTCGGGTCCGGGGAGCCGGATTTACAGGCGGAGCCGGAGGATAGCGAAATTCCCCGCTGATCCAGCGCGACGACCAGCGACTCGCCGCGAAAATCGGGCAGGGTCAGGTTGAGCGTGTTTGGCAAGCGCCTTTCGGGATGCCCGTTGAGCGCCGCGCCGGGAATTAGTTTTCGGATACCCTCGGCAAGTTTGTCGCGTAACTGTCGCGTTTTATTGGCGTTACGAATCGTTTGCAACGCCAGTTCAGCCGCTTTGCCCATTCCCACGATGGCCGGAATATTTTCCGTGCCGGCCCGCAGTCCGCTTTCCTGTTTTCCGCCGTGAATGAGCGGTTCCAACACAACGCCTTTTTTTACAAACAAAACGCCGACGCCCTTGGGCGCATGAAATTTGTGCCCGGAAAGACTCAACAGATCAACGTCTAAATCCCGCGCATCCACCGGAATTTTACCGATAGCCTGCACGGCGTCGGTGTGGAAAAGCACATTTTTTTCACGGGCGATGGCGCAGAGCGCTTTGATGGGTTGAATCGTGCCCACTTCGTTATTGGCCATCATCAGCGATACCAAAACGGTTTGCGGCGTGATCGCGGCGGCCAGTTTTTCGGGATGAATCAAACCGAATTCATCCACGTCGAGATAAGTGACCCGGAAGCCGATTTTCTCCAAAAACCGGCAGGTTTTCAGAATTGCGGGATGCTCAACAGTGCTGGTGACGATGTGGTTTCCCTGTTCCCGCCGGGCAAACGCCACGCCTTTCAACGCGAGGTTGTCGGCTTCCGAGCCGCCGCCGGTGAAAATAATTCTTCGCGGCCGCACATTGATCAGCCGGGCTACCTGGCGACGCGCCTTTTCCAACGCCTCGCGCGCTTCCCGGCCCACGCTGTGAATGCTGGACGGGTTGCCGTGCTCCAATTTCAAAAAAGGCAGCATGGCTTCCCGAACCGCGTCTGCCACTTGTGTGGTGGCATTGTTGTCTAAATAAATTTGTCGCGCAGGTTTTTTGATTGCACCCTTAGTCGGCATTAGCGGCGCGCCGCACATCTCTACCTGACTGCTGGCGGAGCGGCGTGTGGCTGCGGTGCCTTCTTCGATTTTAACAATCTCGCAAAGCAGGGACTTATACACCGGAAACCCGGAAATTTCATCGTAATTATTGATGTCCGTCAACTCGTTGACATTCCATTCCTGCCAGGCTTTCGGTCCGGCCGGGGTACCGCCGCCCATGTTGCACTCGATGGCGCCTTTGACGATCTCATTGGTCACCCGCGCCCGAAAAGGAACCGCGCCGCGCGGCGTGCGCACTTCGACCAGATCGCCGGTTTCAATGTCCCGTTCCCTGGCGTCTTCAATACTCAGCTCAACCGTTGGCTCGGGATTATCTTTTAGCAGTCCCTTGACGCCGTGATGCTGCGAGCGAAAATCCGTGTGCGGACGCGCCCCGGAATTGAACACCAGCGGGAATTTTTTTGACACATCCGGGCTGGCCAGCGGCCCTTCGACCGGCTCGATATATTTGGGCAGCGGCTCGTAGCCAAATTCATCCAATTGCGTGGAAAAAATTTCAAATTTGCCGGTGGGCGTCTCAAATCCGGGCTGGCCATCCCGGCGCAGACCGCCTTTTTCCCACTTTTTGTATTCCATCATTTGCGCCGGCAATTTGACCCATCCGCCGGCCGCTTTCACATCCTCCAGCGAGTAGCCGGCGCCTTGCAGGGCAAAGCGAATCACTTCCTCTTCGGTTTGGGGATAAAGATGGCCGTAACCCAATCGCCTGGCCAATTCCGCCATGATCAGGTAATCATTCCGCGCTTCACCCACCGGCTCGATCAGCTTTTCGCGCAGGCGAAAAATGGGGCCGTAAACCATGTAAGAGTCGATCTCGAACATTGTGGTGGCCGGCAGCACCACATCCGCGTACGCGGCGTCGGCGGTGAGCTGCCGGTCGATGCACACCAAAAAATCCAGTTTGGAAAGGGTTTTTCGCCACACCGGTGTTTGCGGCCAGGAGGTGAGCAGGGACGCGCCGTGAACGATCAATCCCTTGATGGGATACGGCTCGCCTTTCAGCACCGCATCCACCAAACCGCTGGCGTGCGATTCGCCGCGATAATTGCTGTAAATGGGGAATTTATCGCGCGCAACCGCCAGGTCCAGGTCGGGATTTTCCTGGTTACAACTTCGATTGACCGGAAAATGAGCGTCGCGCATGGCCAGTCCGATGCCGCCGGGCACGTCCAATTGCCCGGCCAGGGCAAACAACGTATGCACCGCCCGAATCGCCTGGATGCCGCTGTTGGAATACTCCAATCCGGTGTACATCACCGGGCAGGCGCCGACAGCGTTGCAAATTTGCCGGGCTAAATTGCGAATGATATCCGCCGGAACGCCGGTGATCTTTTCAGCGACTTCCGGGCGGAAATGCTGCACATAAGTCTTTAATTCCGCAAAACCGTGACACCAGTTTTCCGCGAAATTTTCGTCGTAAAGTTCTTCGTCGATCATCACTTCGATCATGCTCAACGCCAACGCCCCATCGCTGCCGGGGCGGATGGGAACCCACTGCGCGCTCGTGCGGGCAACGGTTTCCGTGCGACGCGGATCGATCACGACAATATCCGCGCCGCGTTTGGCCGCCGCTTCCAGCCGGTGCATGTCCAGCGGCGGCGAATCGGTTGCCGGGTTTGCGCCCCAAACCACCAACATCTCGGCGTTTTCCATGTCGGTGAACATGTTGACCAGCATTCGTCCCATGGTCACGTGTGGCGCTATCATGGCAAAGGAAACATAACACAGCGCGCCCACGCCCATGGTATTGGGCGATCCGAACGGAAAAAGAACGTTCGATGCAGAAGAAACCGCCACGCCCTTCGGTTGAAACATATCGCACAACGAAAGCTCAAACGCGCCGCGCCCGGTGTAAATCGCGGCGGCTTGCGGCCCGCTTTCCCGCTTGATTTTGTTGAGGTTTTCGACGATCAGATCGTATGCTTCATCCCAACTGATACGTTCAAATTCATAATCGCCTTTTGGCCCAATCCGCTTCATGGGATACTTGAGCCGGTGCTCCGAGTAAATGATTTCCGGTGCATGCTGCCCCCGCCGGCAGATCATCCCGAGGGGATGACCGGTATCCTGGCGAATATCCGTCAATTTGCCGTTTTCGATGCGCGCTTCGATCCAGCAACCGGCCGGGCAAATGCCGCAAATGCCTTTTTTCCAACGACTTGTCTCATGGCCATTTTTCGTGCTTTCTGGTGATTTTTCTTCGGTTTGATCTAATAAGGACATCTCTGCAAGCTCCCTAAAAATAATATAAAATTTTAGTTTTTAGCAATATAAGTGCCATCGTTGTTTCTCACAACTGAAATACGCGGATAAAAAAATCCCACCCCGTAAGAACCGGGATGGGATTATAAATAACTGGTTATAATTTACAAAAGAAGACGGAGTAGAAATTCTCCACAGCGTCAAACGTCAACGATTAACGCAAGAGTACCATTTTCTTAATATCAGCAATGCCTTCGCCCTTGAATCGATATATATACACGCCGCTGGGCACGCGCGCACCGGTATTATCTCGTCCGTCCCATTCAACTTCATAGCTGCCGGCATTCTGAATTTGATTTACCAATGTGCGCACCTCTTCACC
>CAYVDX010000271.1:0-5598 GCA_964450485.1 uncultured Calditrichaceae bacterium | reverse complement strand
TGTGCGTGATTTTAGGTTACCAACAAAAAGCCCCATAAGGCGGGGCTGAAAAAAAACATTAACGTTTTGAAAATTGGAAACGCTTGCGCGCCTTCGGTTGACCGTATTTTTTCCGTTCAACTTCTCTCGAATCACGGGTCAGAAAGCCGGCAGCCTTTAATTCAGGACGCAATTCCTGATTAAATTCCAGTAATGCGCGGGATATACCCAAACGTAAAGCACCGGCCTGTCCGGAAAGGCCGCCGCCCTTGATGTTCGCTTCAACATCAAACTTACCAAGCATTTCAGTGACTTCAAACGGCTGTTCCACAACCATTTTCAATGTTTCCCGTTTGAAATATTCCAGGCATTCGTGTTTATTCACGACGATGTTACCCTTACCAGGCTTCAGCCTGACTCTTGCGATCGAAGATTTTCTTCGACCTGTTGCAGCATATACTTCCATTAAAAGCCTCTACTTTAAAATGTTAAAGATTCCGGTTCTTGCGCATCATGGGGATGCCGGTCGCCTGCATAAACTTTTAGTTTTTTTAGCATTTGCCGGCCCAAGGTATTTTTCGGCAACATCAAGCGGACAGCTTGCTCAATCACAAATTCAGGGCGACGGGCCAGCATTCGCCGAAAGGGAATTTGCTTGCCCCCCCCGGGGTAACCGGAATGACGAAAATAAGTTTTCTGATCTGCTTTGTTGCCGGTCAAACGAATTTTATCGGCATTCAAGACGACCACAAAGTCGCCAACATCCTGGTGGGGCGCATAATTCGGCTTATGCTTCCCCTGTAACACGCGTGCGATATTCGTTGCTAAACGTCCTAATACGATATTTTCAGCATTTACTACATACCATTTCCGATCTTTCATTACCTGATCGGTCTTTGTATAATCAGTTCTCACTTCTGACTCCTCCTGTCGAGCTATCAAATTTTAAAGTCGGTAAATTTATATGCCTGCCGGAATTATGTCAAGCCCTTTTTAAAATTACAAATTGTGTGTTGAAGCGCGCGAATCTGATTGTAACTTGTTCAATAATTTTCAAAATTTATTGCAATCGATTCGATAATTTTTACCTTGCGGCGTCAAAAAATAATTCATCGATTTTACCTCCGATAAAGGAGTAATTAAAGGTTAATTTAACTGTTACGAAATATTCAGCTTCCTTCCGATTGTATTTCTATTACGGGATGACAGCTTACTGCTTTTAATCAAAAAAACTATTTCAAGGAGGCATAAAAATGAACATTGCTGTGTGTATTAAACAAACGCCCGATACGACAGCCCGGATCAAAATCGCGGATGATGGCAAATCCGTCGTGCGCGATAATATGCAGTGGATTATCAATCCGTATGATGAATTTGCCATCGAGGAAGCGCTGAAGCTGGTCGAAAAACACGGTGGGGAGGTAACAATCATCTCATTAGGCGCCGCGACAGCGGAGAAAACCATTCGCGAAGCCCTGGCCATGGGCGCCCATGCCGCGATACGCATCAACGCCGAGCAAATCCCCGATGACCCGAAAGTCACCGCAAAAGCGCTCACGGAAGTGCTGAAAGCCGGCGATTACGATCTGATATTGCTCGGCCGCCGGGCAATTGACGATGATCAGGCGCAAATTCCGCAACTGATTGCCACTGCGTTGAATTTTCCCTGCGTCACCGTGGTGGACAGGTTGGAAATTGACGGCGAGAATGGCGTCGCCACGCGCGAAATCGAAGGCGGCTCGCAAAAAACGGCGTTTCGTTTGCCGGCGGTTATTGGCGCAAACAGTAAATTAAACCAACCGCGCTATCGTTCATTAAAAGGTATTATGCAGGCGAAAAGGAAAAAAATCGACGTACGGGAAGCATCCTTGGCCGAAGCACAATTGATCATCGAAAAGCTGGCATATCCGCCTGCCAAGGCTGCCGGAAAAATTTTTGACACCGGCGTTAACGCTGTGCCGGAAGTTGTTCGGCTGCTGCGCGAAGAAGCAAAGGTGATTTGACAGGGTGAACGGTGAATTTAACGATAGGTAACCGTCCTGCAACATCTAAAACCGATGTTACGCAGCGTGGTTAAAAAGGGCTAAAGCCCTTAAGTTTTTTATATATTCTTTACAATCCCACCCTGAAGGGTGAGGCTAACAAACTCCGATAAAACAATATGTTAGCCCCGCAATTTATCGTGGGGATGGAAAAATGCTAAAAACACTGAGTAGCCCTTTTAAGGGTTTACAAACAAAAAGTGCATAACATCAGTAAAAATGTATATAGAAGGAGAAAAAAGATGTCTAACATATTAATTGTAACAGAAATTGGCGACGGCAAGCTGAAAACGGTAAATAACGAAATGTTCACGGCGGCACAAAAACTGGCGAATGAAACCGGCGGCGCGGCAACCGCGCTGTTTTTAGGTGAAAATGTCGCCGGATTAGCGGAAGCGGCGGGAAAATACGGCGTTTCAAAAGCGCTGGTGATTGAAGATGCAAAGCTGGCAAAATTTAGCCCGGATGTTTATGCCAACGCCATTGCAGACGCCGCGCGGCAGGTCAATGCAAGCACCGTGGTAATGGCCGCAACATTTACCGGCAAGGATTTGACGGCGCGTGCAGCCATGCTTTTGGACGCCGGGCTGGCGCAGGATTGCGTCGGTTTTCGGGTGGATGGCGAGCAGGTATATTTTACTCGTCCGATGTATGCCGGTAAAATTTTCGCGGAAGTTCGCATCACTTCAAACCCGGTCTTGGTGACCTTTCGCCCAAAATCTTTTAAGCCGGAAGAAAACGCTGTCACAGTGAGTGTTGACAAGCTGTCCGTTGATTTGCCCGACCCGCTCTGCATTGTTGAAGAAGTCGTCAGCAGCACCGGCGGGAAACTGGACGTTACGCAGGCAGATATTGTGGTCAGCGGCGGACGCGGATTGCGCGGGCCGGAGAATTGGCATTTGATGGAAGATATGGCGGAAGCATTAGGCGCGGCAACAGGCTGTTCACGCCCCGTTTCCGATGAGGGCTGGCGACCGCACGGCGAGCACGTCGGGCAAACCGGCAAAACCGTTTCGCCGAATCTTTACATCGCGGTTGGCATTTCCGGGGCGATTCAGCATATCGCCGGCATTTCATCTTCAAAATACATTTTGGCGGTGAATAAAGACCCCGAAGCGCCCATCTTTAAAGTCGCGGATTACGGTATTGTGGGCGATCTTTTCGAGGTGATACCTGCGATGACTGAAGAAATTAAAAAATTGAAAGCGAATTGAAAAACAAAAACGCTGGAGGTTTTGAAAACCTCCAGCGTTTAATAAAAACTTAATTTCTGCGCTCAAAATCCTTCATAAACTCAACCAATCGCACCACGCCTTCCATCGGCATCGCGTTATAAATCGAGGCGCGGATGCCGCCAACGGAACGATGCCCCTTCAATCCTGACATCTTTAATTCCATTGCTTCGGCAACAAACTTTTTCTCCAAATCTTCATTGGGGCAACGCCAGGTGATATTCATCAATGAACGGCTGTTTTTTCGGGCGTGCGGTTTGTAAAAATCACTGGCGTCAAGCGCGTCGTAAATCATCTGTGCTTTTTTTCGGTTTACGGCTTCGACTTTGTCAATGCCACCCTGGCTTTTAATCCATTTCATCACTAACCCGACCACATAAATTGCAAACGTCGGCGGTGTGTTATACATGGAATTTTTCTCCGCGAATATTTTATAATTAAACATCGTGGGAATATTTTTCGGGCTTCGTTCCAGCAAATCCTTGCGGATAACGACAATTGTTACGCCGGCCGGGCCGGCATTTTTTTGCGCGCCGCCATAAAACATCCCAAATTGATTGGGGTCGAAACGGCGGCAATAGAAATCCGAGGACATATCGGCAATTAACGGCACATTTCCCGTTCGGGGATATTCCTGCCACTGCGTGCCAAAAATGGTATTATTTGAACAAATGTGTAAATATGCGGCGTTTTCGCCCACTGAAAAATCAGTGGGAATATGGTCATAATTGGAATCCTTACTCGAGGCAAGCAGCCGGCAGGATTTTTCCAATTTGACGGCTTCATTATATGCTTTACTCGCCCAGGCCCCGCTATCGACGTACTCCCCTGCTTTTCCATCGACGATCAGGTTCATCGGCACAGCGGCAAATTGCCCGGTAGCGCCGCCTTGCAAAAACAGCACCTGGTAATCATCCGAAATATCCAAAATATCCCGCACGAATGCACCCGCCTCGTTAATCACGTCATCAAACGTTTTGGAACGATGACTCATTTCCATCAACGACATCCCCTGCCCCCGGAAGTCGAGCAATTCCTCCTGAACTTCTTTTAACACCGGTAAAGGTAATGTCGCCGGTCCCGCGCTAAAATTAAAGATGCGATTTGCCATGATAAGTCTCCAATTTGTCAAGTTTTGATCACTCAAAATTACAATACTAAAACGGATATTTCCAAGCCTAAAAGCAAGATGTTGCCCTTACCTTTCGCCCGGCTTCCACAATGTTTCCGGAATGTTTTGGTGATGTGCCGCAAATCGACTGGCGACAAATAACCAGTCACTTAAGCGGTTAATGTAAGGAATTTCCGTGCCATCAAGCGGATCCGTTTCCGAAAGACGCAAAATCTGCCTTTCCGCCCGGCGGCAAACGGTGCGGGAAACATGCAATTGGGTAGCCGTTAAACCGCCGCCCGGTAAAATAAACGAGGTCAACGGCGGCAGCGGCTCGTTCATCTCATCAATTTCTTTTTCTAACCGTGTGACGTCTCTTTTGCTGATCACCGGCGTATTTCCACGGCGATCTTCAGCAAGCACGGCAAGCTGTGCGCCTAAATCGAACAATTCATTCTGAATTCGCAATAATGCCGCTTTTAAACGCAGCAATACCTGCGGACAATCTTTCAATGTTTCGATAACAACGCCGAGTGTTGCATTTAATTCATCCACACAACCATAAGCCTCAATTCGAGGATGAGTTTTTTTGATTTGTTGTCCACCGGCAAGCCGGGTCATCCCATGATCCCCGGTTTTTGTATAAACTTTTGTAATCCTAACCATTCAATCTACCCTTTATTTATTTTTTTGTTAAACTATTGATATCTTTCGCCGAAATAGATGAGCATGTCAAAAGCATCACTTGAAGTCGTCAGTTTTAAACGGTTCAATATCTAAAAAGGAATTGACAAATGACAACACAAATAACTTTTTTTACTTGAAACTCAGCGTCAAAAATTTAATAAAATAATTGATTTCAAGAATTTCAGTTTTTATTATTGGCGCGCTTTTGTAAATATAAAGCTCTGAAAACAAATTACTAAAAATTTCAATTATCCTTTAGGAGGTATTATCATGATTAAAGTAAGTCCACGCACCAAAAAAACCAGTTTCATGGTTGAATTACCGGAAGCTCAAAATGTCGTAGTCGTTGGAGATTTCAACGGATGGGACCATACTTCCACACCAATGAAGAAAAATAACAAATCAGGTATTTGGAAAGCAGATGTACAACTTACGTCCGGTGAGTATGAATTCCGTTATTTGGTCAACGAAAATCAATGGCTGAATGATGAACAAGCACCAACTGTCCAAAATCCTTTTGGCACGGAAAACTCGGTTGCCAAAGTTG
>CAYVDX010000270.1:0-5606 GCA_964450485.1 uncultured Calditrichaceae bacterium | reverse complement strand
ACAGCAAGTTAGCCAATTTTTGCGATCGCAAATTAATCGCTTCAAAAGCAGCTGAAAAAAGCGTTGTCATGACAAAATCATTTACCAGCATGTTGCTGGTCATTCAATTGCTTTCGGCTGAAAAATCTAAAAACAAAAAACTGTTGGCCGAACTTGCCCGGCTGCCCGTCCGGGGGAAAGTCGTGATTGAAAATTTTGAAAATATCGCAAAGCAAGCGGCACAAAACCCAGCGATTGACCATTTAGTTTTTCTCGGACAGGGACCGTACTATGGCTTGGCATGTGAAGCCATGTTGAAAATGCGGGAAATGTCGCTGACGTTTTCCGAGGCGTATCATTCCATGGAATATCGCCATGGGCCGATTTCGACATTGAACGAGAAGACACTTGTCGTGTTTTTAATGTCGGAATCGGGCAAAACACAAGAAATTAAACTGTTGAAGGAAGTAAAAAAACTTGGTGCAAAAACGCTGGTAATTTGCGATCAATTTCCAGACGCCGAAAAGTCATCTGTTGATTATCTCGTTGAGCTGAACTCGGCGCTTTCTGATTATGCCCGCCTGATTCTATACATGCCTGTTATTCAAATGATGGGTCTATATCGCGCCATTCATAAAGAAATAAATCCCGACAATCCCCGACATCTGACCCAGGTTGTCGTTTTGGATTAATGACGGTTCGGGAAAATATCAGATTGTTTGGCAATTCGCCAATGATTTATAAACGACCCTATTGCTTTATTACAGAACAGCCAAAGCCAGGATTCAGCGATGAAAAAATTTGATGTTATCGTCGTAGGTGAATTGAATGTGGATTTAATTCTAAGCGATATTCCCGTTTTTCCCGAATTGGGAAAGGAAATATTGGCGGAAGAAATGAATCTCGTGTTGGGAAGCTCATCGGCGATTTTTGCCAGCAATCTTTCCAGCCTGGGCGCAAAAACCGCCTTTATCGGAAAGGTCGGCAACGATGATTTCGGGCAATTTGTTGTTAATTGCCTTGAACAAAAAGGCATCGACACCTCACATGTTGTCCGCGATGAAAGGCTGAAAACCGGGATCACCATTATCCTGAATTACCCGGATGACCGGGCAATGGTCACCCACGCGGGGGCAATGGAAAAGCTGACCATCGACGATATTAACTGGGATTTCGTCAACGGATCGAGGCATCTACACCTCTCTTCTTTCTATTTACAAAAAGGCATGCGCAAAAGCTGCCCAACGCTGTTTAAACAGGCGAAAAACAACGGGTTATCAACCTCGTTTGACACCAATTGGGATCCCGATGAAACATGGGGCGCGGATATTTTTGACGTGCTGCCGCATGTGGATGTGTTTTTGCCCAATGAACATGAGGCACAGTTTATTTCCGGTCGGCAAACCCCGGAAGCGGCGTTGGATAAATTAACTGAATATTCCAAAACAACCGTGATTAAACGAGGTGCAAAAGGCGCGGTGGCGAAACAAAACGGGAAAATGTTTGAAGCCGCGCCATTTAAAGTAACTCCGGTTGATGCGGTTGGCGCCGGTGATAGCTTTGACGCCGGATTTGTTTTTAAGTATCTGCAGGGCAAAGACATCACAAAATGTCTGGAATTTGGAAATATGTGCGGTGCGCTTTCGGTGACAAAAGCCGGGGGTACCGCCGCGTTTGAAAACAGCGATCAGATTGCGCGTGATATGACGCGCCTTTTTGGTCAATCTGTTGATTTAAGTGTTGATTTAAGTAAGTGATGTTTCGCGGTTGCAAAATATTTCGCCCCGCGGGGGCTAGTTTTCAAGATTTGTAGTGAAGTATTGCGTTTTAAATCCCGTTGTACCGGGAGGAATATTTATAGAAATATTGAAATATGAAAACCAAAGCTCCGTTAGGAGCGGAATATGGGACACTGCTTTTGCCCCGTTGGGGCAGGAGAAAAGGATGTGAATTAAAGCGCCAACGGCGCAAAATGTAATAGCCCGGTGCAACGCGCCGGGGTAAGGAATCTATAGACGCATAAGCCCCAACGGGGCGAAATAAAAAAGGCAGAAAACGTCAAACATGGAAAATCCGCTCTTACAAATCATCGCAGCACACAAGCAGGGACAGGCTATGGGCGTGTACTCCGTTTGTTCGGCAAATCGTTTTGTGCTGGAAGCCGCAATGATGCAGGCAAAAGCCGACGGCGCCGCATTGCTGATTGAAGCGACCTCAAACCAGGTGGATCAGTTTGGCGGTTACACCGGCATGACCCCGGCGAGATTCGTGGAATACATAAAAAATATCGCTGAATCGCTGGATTTTCCTTTTGAAAAAATTATCCTCGGCGGGGATCATTTGGGGCCGAATGCCTGGCAGGATCACCCAGCCGGCGTCGCCATGAAAAACGCGCGTCAACTGGTTTGCGATTACGTCTCCGCCGGATTCGTAAAAATTCACCTCGATACCAGCATGCGCTGCGCCGATGATCCCGGCGCAATGCACACGCCGCTCGATCCCGCAATCATCGTGAAGCGAGCGGTGGAGCTTTGTAAAATTTCCGAAACGGCTTTTTCGGAAAGCGGCCGTTTGGCAAATCCCCCGCTGTATGTCATCGGCACGGAAGTTCCCCCGCCCGGGGGCGCAAGGGAAGCCCTGAACGACCTCGCGGTCACGACCGTTGACGACGCCCGCATGACCATCGAAATGACCCGGCTGGCATTCCTGAAAAACGGACTGCAATCCGCCTGGGAACGGGTGATAGCAATCGTCGTGCAACCGGGCGTGGAGTTCGGCGACGACGCCGTGGTGGATTATTCCCGCCGCAAAGCCGGGGCGCTCTCTGCGCTGATCGAGCAATATGACGCCCTAATTTACGAAGCACATTCCACGGATTACCAGACGGGCGAAGCGCTGCGGCAAATGGTGGAAGATCATTTTGCCATCCTGAAAGTCGGTCCCTGGCTGACGTTTGCGCTCCGGGAAGCGGTGTTTGCATTGGCGAATATTGAAACGGAATGGCTTTCATCGAAAAAAAATGCGCGGCTGTCCAACATTCGGGAGGCGTTGGAAAATGCCATGCTGGCGAAACCGGAATATTGGCAAAAACACTATCACGGGAATGACGCCGGTTTAACCTTTGCCCGAAAATACAGCTACAGCGATCGCATCCGTTATTATTGGCCCACGCCAGCGGTGCGGGATGCGCTGACGCGCTTGCTGGTGAATCTTTCGGGAAATCCACTGCCGATGACGCTGTTGAGCCAGTTTATGCCTCGGCAATATCATGCGGTCAGAGCCGGGCGTATCACCTGTCATCCATTGGATTTGATTCGCCATAAAATCATGGAAGTAACCGGCATTTACGCGAAAGCAACGAAAAACAAAGCAATCGCAATAGAAACAATTGCTTAAGAACCTTAACAAGGATCATATTTACCATTAAATCGTGAGGAGACGCCGTGAAATCCAAGTTGTGGCTAATTTTCGCTTTCGTCACCACCAGCTTTTGGGGCTTGTGGGGCGCAATTATTGAAATTCCCGAAAAGGCCGGCTTTCCGGCAACCCTCGGCTATTCGGTCTGGGCCCTGACCATGATTCCCCCCGCGCTGATTGCGCTGAAACTGGTCAATTGGAAATTGGAGCACGACTCGCGCTCAATTTTTTACGGCTCGATTATCGGCTTTCTCGGGGCCGGCGGTCAGTTGATCCTTTTTCAGGCGTTGCGCACCGGGCCGGCCTACCTGGTTTTCCCGATCATTTCGCTGTCGCCGCTGATTACCATTGTGATGTCCTATTTTTTGCTGAAAGAACGCGCCAGCAAATTGGGCTGGATCGGCATTTTGCTGGCTTTAGTGGCGATTCCCTTTCTTTCTTATTCGGAGCCGGGCAGCGGCGGGCAAAGCGGTTACCTGTGGTTTATCATGGCGCTGCTGGTGTTTGCCGCCTGGGGATTGCAGGCATATTTTATGAAATTCGCCAACGAAACCATGAAAGCCGAAAGCATCTTTTTTTACATGACGGTGACCGGCATTTTGCTCATTCCCTTTGCATTGTGGATGACGGATTTTTCGCAAAATATAAATTGGGGATTCAAAGGTCCCTATCTCACCGCGATGATCCAGATTCTGAATTCCATCGGCGCGCTGTGCCTGGTGTACGCATTCCGCTACGGCAAAGCAATCATCGTCAGCCCCATGACCAACGCCCTTGCGCCGGTGATTACCGTGATTATTTCCCTGGCAATTTACCAGGTGATCCCCCACACCATCACGATTACCGGAATGATACTGGCGCTCATCGCCACTTTTTTGATGGCAGTGGAGGGCGAATCGGAGGAAGTAACAAATCCAAACGAAACTGAAGTTACAAGAAATTAATGGGATAGCCGGGCATTCTCGCAGCGTTCCCGAGGAAAACGATCCGCTACCCCAATAACCCTTTATTTTACCCGGAGGTCATTATGAAAAAAGTAATGTTACTCATCGCAATGCTTTGCGCGGCGATGCTTGGCAGCGCCCAGGCGCAAATCACAATTGACGGCGACATGCTCGATTGGGCCAACATCCAACCGGCGGATCGGGACTCTGCCGCCGAGGGTTTAGGCGATCTCGAGGCATTCAACAAAGTGGATTTCGATCTGAAGGATTTTTATATCACCAGCGATTCGGAAAACGTTTATATCCGCATCGCCATTGATCCGGCCGGCACATTCTCCGCCCAGTTTGATACGGTTAAATATCCCTTCGGCCCTTCGGCATTTGATATTTATTTCGATGTAAATATCAGCGATACCACCGGCCTGGGCTGGGCAGGGTTTTGGGTTTCCGCGGCGGATTACAAAATCTTTTTGCCGCCGGCGTACGATCCGGCCGGCCCCACCGACTCGCTGGACGTGCTGGTTTACACCGGTGTTTACAATCCCGATGACGATATTCCATTCTGGATTCCCACCGGGCAGTTTGCCATTGTGGCCATCAACGACGATGATAATGAAATGGAGCTTTCCATCCCCCGCGCAGCCATCAACGCGGGTTCGGACATTCGTCCCTACATGTATTCCGTGGGCAACGAAGACTGGGCCAACGAAGAATACCTGCCCAATGGTTCCATTGTGGATAACGCCCCAAGCTGGATGATCAACTATTCCTTTAATCGCGGCGTGGAAATTGTGCCGATTAAAGGCGAAGAAGTTTCCTCGGATATTTTTATCGATGGCGATATGTTGGATTGGGCGGGCATTCAACCGGCAGACCGGGATTCGGCCGCCGAAGGCCTCGGAGACCTCGAGGCATTCAATAAAGTGGATTTTGATTTGCAGGATTTATACATTACCAGCGACTCCGAAAATGTGTATGTGCGCATTGCCATTGATCCGGCCGGTACATTTTCCGCGCAATTCGACACCGTCAAATATCCCTTTGGTCCCTCGGCGTTCGACCTGTATCTCGACGTCGGTTTTGCCGATACCATCGGGTTGGGTTGGGCCGGGTTTTGGGTTTCCGCGGCGGATTACAAAATCTTTTTGCCGCCGGCATACGACCCCTCCGGCCCCACGGATTCGTTGGATGTCCTGGTTTACACCGGCCCCTACAATCCCGATGACGATATTCCATTCTGGATTCCCACCGGGCAGTTTGCCATTG
>CAYVDX010000269.1:0-5627 GCA_964450485.1 uncultured Calditrichaceae bacterium | reverse complement strand
TTGCCGCGCAGAACGAGGAAGCCGCGATTGCCAACTGCCTGACAACCCTCGCGGCGCAAAATTATCCCAAGGATCACTACGAAATTATCATCGCGGCGGATCGTTGCACCGATGAAACCGTTGAAATTGCCCGCGCCTTTCAAAGCCAATTTCCCGGCTTGCAAATCCTGGAAATCGATGACGCGCCCCCGGGCGTTTCGCCCAAAAAAAACGGACTGGCGCAAGCCATTCAGCGCGCAAAATTCGATCATTTCCTATTTTTAGACGCGGATGTGCGTCCCTCGCTGAATCACATTCGCGCGATGAATCGCTATTTTGACGACGATGCCGCCGCCGTGGTCAGCCTGATGAAATTTGCGGCAGCAACCTCGTTTTGGCAAAAATTTTTGGTGTTTGAAAAGCTTACAAGCTGGTGCATTGCCGCCGCCGGGGTGGGCTGGCAATTTCCGGTCATTTCCTACGGCGGTAACTGGGGCCTCACCCCCCCCGGCCTTGGAGGCGTCCGGGGAATTTGCCGCCATCCGCACTCCCTCAGCGGCGATGACGACCTGTTGCTGCAAAAAATGGGGCAGCTTGAGCTGCCAGTGCGTTTTTGTTTGCATCCCGATGGGTGGGTGAAAATGGCTGCGCCAGCGTCCTTTTTGCAGTTTATCCGCCAGCGCCGCCGGCATTTTTCAGCGGGGAAAAAGTATCTGTTTTCATTGCAGTTGAGCTATTTTTTGTATCATGCTTCCAACCTCGTGCTGTGGATTGCGCCGCTTTTTTTTCCGCCTGCCGGGATTTTCCTGCTGCTAAAATTGGCGCTGGATTGGCGCATCATCCGCCGCGGCAGCCGTCTTTTCCACACGCAATTCTCTCCCGCTTCCACGCCCGTTTTCGATTTTCTTTTTATGATTTACAACACGCTCGTCGGGCCGTTGGGGCATGTGGGGAAGATAAAGTGGTAAGTTAAGGGATGATTTTGGGATAGATGAATTCCAAAATTTTGCTAAAGCATGAAAGCCGCTTGAAAAATGGTGACAAAAGACGTATATTTTTAAAGCAGGTAATGCCTGGAAAAAAGAAAAGCGCTCCTTTGTCGCACCGGCAATGGTATATGCAAAGACAACATTAGAAGGAGTAACCGGATACCACCCTACAAACGCTCCGTCAGGGTATTCCCATACCTCATAAACAAAAGTTTGAAGTTCAGCAGTTGTTTCTGTGTAGGACATTACATTACACCAGCCAACCTGGTGGTTAGGGTTGGCCTGCGACCAGCCAGTGGTAGCGTTTATCCCTCTTCCCCATACATATACCTTTTTATCAAAGCCAGGTATTTGGACAAATCCTGTGGGGAGTGATACCGTTTTTCTGATTTCATACCTATCCACTGAATATTTACCGGAAGGTATCCCACCACCGGGGTCAATAAAATCCATAGTGGTAGTCGTTATATTCACAACCGTTCCTCCGGTGGCTGTTTTGTGATCAATTTGCCAATTATTGACTATTTCCAATGCTTTCCCGGCGTTAATCCTGCCGTAGCCCATTTCCTGGTGCCAGCCGTCTGAATTGTAGTTGTAACCTCCAACTTTGTCGGCCGATGCTTTGTTGATGCCCTGAAAATCCTCCACATGAAGGGTAGCATTTGCTGAACGAAGAAGGGCTGCCAGTCCCGCCACATGCGGCGTTGCCGCTGAAGTGCCGTCAAAATCGCCGTAGCTCTTTTGACCGATATGAGTGGTATAAACCAGGGAAGTCACACCGGGGGCAACAAAATCCAGACCAGGACCATAATTAGACTCTTTTATATTTTGGACCCACTTTGCGCGTTGATCGCTCTCGTCGGTTGCGCCCACGGCAAATGTCCAGGATTCATCATATCCTGCCGGATAATTGACGACATTAAATGGATTATTATTATTACCGGAAGCAGCCGCAAAAATCACATTATTCTCATACGCCACCCGCACTGCCTCGCGTAACGCTTCATTTTAGACAGGAATTCCCCAGCTATTGCTTAAGATGTCGCAGCCATAACCGAAGGTTGGCGTCCAGACTGAGGCTTCTATAATAGCGTCTATGGCATCATCTTCATTAAGCGTAAGTCCTGTTCCACCAACTTTAAAAGCGAATAGTTGGCAGCCAATGTTATTGGAACCATTGCCGCCTGCTAATCCGGCAACGCCCAGACCGTTGTTGCGCAACGCCCCAACAATACCGGCACAGGAGGTGCCGTGGCTGACATCATTGTCATCATCCGGGTCAGCGTCGTTATTATAATAATCCCAACCGCCCCGAACCTTGGCGCCTTGAAAACCAAAATCCCCATCGCCTAAATCTTCATTGTCATAGTCGATACCGGTGTCAATAATTCCCATTTTAACGGTATAATCACTTACCGAATATGCCCAGGCCAATGCGGCGTCGATATCCACATCATTGGATTGTTCTAATCCTTTCTGCTGATCAAATTTCGGATCGTTGGGTATGTTATACAGCTCAAGAAGATATTTGGGCTGCGCATATACAATCCCTTTCAAATTGCTCAATTCATCACAGAGTTGCAGAATATCCGAAGAGGGGTTGACTTCCTAAACCATCAGGTTGTATAAATCCGGTATGGGAACCTGCCTGCCCGTCCGCGTAGTAGAAACGATATGGGAAGGGCGCAACTTGGTGACCACGCGGCGCAGTTGACTACCGCCTTTTTGTAACAAAATATTTTTGAAAGCCGCATCGGCGACAATTCCCTGGCTCAAGGGAAACGAAATTGCATTGCTCTCCAGTTTACCGCCATCGAGATAACCGTCTCGGAATCTGACAATCACTTCCCCGGCGACAAATTGTGCATTGCTGTAGTCAACCACGATGGGATTGCCCTGCTCGTCCAATCTTTGAATTTCTTGTGCATACCCGGGCAAAGCCAAAAACAAAAGAAGAAATACGGAGCATAATCTACCTATAGACATAATATGCCCTCCTACATTTAGTGAATTCATGGATCATAATATTTTCTGGTTTACAGATATGAAACGTAAGTCATTTGGGCATAATCATATATCCCATCACCTCCTTTCTCACAATAAAAGCTTAAGGCAGGTTTGATATGGCCAACGCGCTATCAACATTGACTTTATGAAAGGAATAATACCCTTCCCAAAAAGGTCCGAAACCAGGTTCGGGCGCTTCAAATCGCGTTACTTTGGTGTGTTCATAAATCAGGTGATTTCCATCTGGAAACCAGGATGGCGAATCGATGAATAACCCACTTTCCGTTTCGCAGCAGTTGTCCGGTACAAAGGGCGCTAATATCCGTATTTTTCATGCGAAAACCGAACAGGCATTCGAAAGGATAAACATTCTCAAGTTGGAAAAGCACTGGCTTTCCAACGGATTGTTATCCGGTGTTTTTGTAAATAAAATTGCGCTGCGGTAATATCCATATAAACACGAATATCCGCATTTACAAATACGATCACACGTTTGTTTTACAATGGAGGGCAACACCAGGGTAGCTGCTTTTTCCGGCCACTCACCATGCCGGAAAAAGTAAACGCTCTCCCACCAACGACCGGAGTGTGTCCTGTTCCAAAAAACAGCTTAAATTATCAGGAAGGAAGTCCATTTCGGTATGTTCCCTTAGAAACTTTTCCTCTCATTTTAAACCAAAAAAAAATGAAAAAGTCAAGAAAAAAATGAAAATTCTTCGGCAAAAAACATCCCCAAAAAGGATGAAAAAGGGAGTATTATAAAAAATATCACCGCCGCGCCTTTAGCAGTTTGCCCCAAAAAAAATTGTAGGGATGAACGTCGCCGGTTTGGCCGCGGGCGTTGTAAACCGGGTAGCCGCGATTGTACCAGCGAAAGACGCCGCCGCGCAGGTTCATAACGCTATCGGCGATGTCGGGCGCATGTTGCAAAATTTTTTCCGCCAACACGGAACTGCGCGCGCCGATTGAGCAATAAAACACTACTTTTTTTCCGGCGATTTGGTCGCCATATTTTTTTAAAAAATCTTCCGGGTTGATGTTGGGGTTTACCTGAATGGCGGCTTTCAAATGACTGCGTTGAAATTCCTCCGGCTCCCGCGTATCAAAAATCAAATAATCAAGCGAGTCCGCTGAAGCCATTTTGGCGAAAAATGTATCGACGGAAATATTGGGAACCGGATGGGATTTTTCAATGAGTTTTTCGATGGTATCCAACGTAAAAACGTATCGCCACACGAGTAACGCCGCTACCGCAACAGCAATAATGGTCAGCCAGATTGCGATTTTCATTTGCGCAATTCTCCGTTTCTGTTTAGCCAGGCGTTTCGCACCCGCTGCTGCGCGGGCGTGAGCATCCGCGGCAGGGAAAACAGGTGATGCGCTTTGCGCCGGATGGTTTTTGCGGTAATGCTCATGCGCCGCCCGTTTCTGACCGCTTCGAGCGTGTAGCGTTCGCCGATGTCCATGCGCGGCAGCAATTGGCGATAAACTACATCCTGAAAATTTGCCGGGGTGATCACCCGCCCGTTGATGCGGCGAATCACATCGCCCTTGCGCAGACCGCTTGCTGTCACTTCGTCCTCGATTTTCAGCGCCACCACATCGCGCCCGGTAACGCCCATCACGATTCCGAAATCCGCTTGCGCCTCGGCAGCGGGACGTTCCGGCTGGTAAATGATGCCGACTTTTTCCAGCATCTCTTTGTAGGGCAGCGGGGCGTTGCCAATGATGTATCGCCGGATAAAATCCTCGAATTCCGGTCCGCAGTAATCGATCAGGATTTCAAAAAACTGATCCTCGGGCAGCGGGCGGTCCTTGCCGTAATCGAGGATCAAATCGTTGATCACATCGCGCAAGCCGCGCCGGCCGTGGGTCAAATCCAACAAATGAATATCCAGCAACGCCGCCACCAATGCGCCGCGGCTGTACACATTGGCGTATTCCCGCGGATTTCCCCGCGCCGCCAAACTCATATCCCGCAAACTCACTTCCGAACCGAACAGCTCTTCGCGGATCATTTTGTCGCGAAAGTCCTGCAAAATGTAGTGCTTCAGCGATTTCAGCCCGCTGCGAAGCTGGATAATATCCGACGCCCACTCGGTCACGCCTTCAAAAAACCAGAGCTGCGCGGTGGGCTTTCCCCCGAAAAAATTGTCGAAATTTACCGCGTCGCTGCGGATGGAAAAGGGAATCACCAAATGAAAATATTCGTGGGTGATGACGTCTTGCACGTCGCCGCGAATGTTTGCCAACTCGTCTTCCGCGAAAACGAACGCGGAACTGTTGTAATATTCCACGCCCCCGGCAAATTGCTCGTCAAACATGAACAGCATGGTGTAATTGTCGATGGGCAGCTCGCCGTTCAAAAAATCATCCGTGGCGTCGAGCACATCGCTGATTAGCGGCAGCAGGTCGTCCGCGCTGATTTTATCCGTTTTTGAATAGACGTAAAGAAACACATCGCTGCCCAAAATGCGCTCGGAAGTTTCACTCAAATAGCCGGTCAGGATGGGCGTGCTGGCCAATTGTCCGAAATTGCGCGCGTAAAAAAAGCCGCTGTCATCGCTTTCCAGGGCGGCGCCGATTTGCCAATCCGCCGGGCTGTCGATGCGAAGCCGCATTGGCGCGCGTTCCCATCCCCGCAAAAATCCG
>CAYVDX010000268.1:0-5630 GCA_964450485.1 uncultured Calditrichaceae bacterium | reverse complement strand
TCTAAAATACCAAACAATTTCAAGCATAGGGAATTGATCATTCGATTTTGGAATTAATTTGTATGTTTGTTATTTGAATATTGATGCTTCCGGTTTATCCGGATTAGGATTGACGAAAATTACGCCTTACGTTCACACCCCAAAATAGCGGTCGCCGGCGTCGCCGAGACCGGGGAGGATGTAGCCGATGTCATTCAGTTGCCGGTCCAGCGCGGCGGTAAAAACCGGCGTATCCGGGTGCGCTTCAAAAAGGCGGGAAACGCCTTCCGGGGCGCAAATTAACGCAATCATGATCACTTTTTTTGCGCCGTGATCTTTCAGCTTTTTTATCGCGTCAATTGCGCTGCCGCCGGTGGCCAGCATTGGATCCAGCAAAAAGACGGCTTTGTCCGACAAATCTTCCGGCAGGCGCAAATAATAATCCACCGGTTCCAGGGTGTCGTGATCGCGATACATGCCGATCATTCCCACCCGCACCGGCGGAAACACCGCCGTAATGCTGTTAACCATTCCCAATCCGGCGCGAAGGATTGGCGCCAGCAGCACTTCTTTTTGGATACGCGGCGCGCTCATCGTTTCCAGCGGCGTTTCAATCGAGGTGTTTTCCAACGGCAAGTTGCGGCTTGCTTCATAAAACAGAAACTGGCTGACTTCATTCAGCAGGCTGCGGAATTGGTAATGCGGCGTGTTTTTATCGCGAAGCTGCGTCACTTTGTCGGCAATCAGTGGATGATCCAACACCGTTAAATTTGGAAAATTATCTTTCATATTCTAAAAATCCTGATGCAATGAGGTCATGGGTTCGGTCAATTAATTCGTCACGGGTTGCCACGGAGTAAGCATCGATGTCGATCGGGGAATGCACGCGCACGACGACCTGCTTCCCGGAATGAATCATCATGCTGCGTTGCGGAGAAATGTCGTAAGTGCCAATCACTGAAACCGGCAAAATGGGTAAATGAGCGTCCAGCGCCAGCATAAAGGGCCCTTTTTTGAACGGACGCAGTTTGCCGTTGCTGCGCGTTCCCTCCGGAAACGCCAGAATGGAAATATTCTTATCACGGGCAATTTGCGCCGCCTGTTTTAAGGTTTCGATGGCTTTTTCGCGATTACTCCGGTCAATTTCCAAAATGCCGAAACCGCGCATGCCCTGGGCAAATATGGGGATTTTGAACAACTCCTTTTTGGCAACGATGGTCAAATGCAGCGGCAGCGCAGCCACCAACGCCGGAATATCCATCAGGCTTTGGTGATTGCCGACCACAATGTACGGGCGATTCGGATCGATATTCTCCAGTCCCTCAACGCGCATTTTTGCGCCCGCGGCCCACAGCAGCACACGCGCCCAAACCTGTAAAATATAGCGATAGCTCCAGCGCGATTGCCGCTGAAAAAAGCCGACAACGATGGTTCCGATTGCGCCAAGCGTGGTGAAGATCAGTACATTCAGCCAAAAAAAGATGGTTCGTAACATAGGCGAAAAATTTTTGACTTAATCCGATTAGTCAGGGCGTATTTGTGTAGCATCAATATTTTGGAAAACACAATGCCGGGTGTATTACCATTTGATTGATCCGGTTGTTTGTTTTTGGCGGAATTTCTGTCTGAGACGCCCGTTTTTTGGGCGTCGAGTTTAATTCCGCCTTGATTTTTTGGTTCTTTTGTATCAAGACAAAAGAACAAAGACGTTTTTGGACTGTACGAAAGTGCGGATGCGCTTCTAAAGCTGTTAGAGCTACACAAACACGTCAGGGCATATCCCGTTTAATGATGTTAAACCCGGTATAACGGCGCAGCGCATCCGGCACGGTGACTGAGCCGTCTTCGTTTTGATAAATTTCCAGCAGCGCAACCATCAACCGGGAGGTTGCCAGACCGGAGCCGTTCAGCGTGTGCACAAATTCCGGCTTTGCGCTGGCAATTTTACGATAGCGCACATTCATTCGCCGGGCCTGGAAATCTTCAAAATTGCTGCAACTTGAGGCTTCCAGCCACCGCTTTTCCGCCGGCGACCACACTTCGATGTCGTAGCATTTTGCCGCGGCAAAGCTCAAATCGCCGCTGCAAAGCGCCACCACGCGATAGGGCACGCCCAGCATTTCCAGCACCCGGCAGGCATTGCGCAGCAGGGTTTCCAGTTCGTTGTAAGACATTTCCGGGTCAACAAATTTCACCAGTTCCACCTTGTTAAATTGATGCAGCCGCAAAAATCCCCGGGTATCCTTGCCCCAGGAACCGGCTTCGCGGCGAAAGCAGGCCGTGTACGCGCAATATTTGATCGGCAACTGCTCCGCGTGTAAAATTTCATCGCGATGCAGGTTGGTGACCGGCACTTCGCCGGTGGGAATCAAAAACAGGTCGTCTTTTTCCGCCAAATACATGTCTTCTTCCAGTTTCGGCAATTGCCCGGTGCCGCGCATGCTTTCGCGATTGGCTACAAACGGCGGGAAGATTTCTTTGTAGCCGTGCTCGGCAGTGTGCAAATCCAGCATAAAATTGATCAACGACCGTTCCAGCCGCGCACCGGCGCCTTTGTACACCGGAAATCCCCGCCCGGTAACTTTACTGCCGCGTGGAAAATCGACGATGTCCAGCCGGTCGCAAATCTCCAAATGATCGGAAATTTTGTAATCAAATTCCGGGATTTTCCCCCAGGCTTTTACCACCACATTATCTTCCACCGTTTTGCCGATGGGAACGCTGTCGTGCGGCAGATTCGGCACGCGATAAAGCTCGTCATTCAGCGCTTCCACAATCGATTTCAACTGCTCGTCGAGTTTTTTGATCTCCTGTCCAACGGCGCGGGTTTTCTCGATAATTTCCGCGGCGTCTTCGCCCCGGCGTTTTCGCAGGCTCACTTCCCGGGAAAATTGATTGCGGCGATGTTTCAGTTTTTCAACACTTTGCAACAGTTGCCGCCGCTGGTTGTCCAGCTCAATAATTTTGTCGATATCCGCTTTTTCGCGCTTGTTTTTAATGCCTTGTTTAACCAGCGCCGCATTTTCCCGGATGAATTTCAGGTCTAACATTCAATACCTCCCTTAAGCGCGCGCTTGCAGCGCATCTTCCACCGCCCGGATAATCTCATCAAGCGCTTGCGAGTTTGTAAAATAAACATTGCGTTCGTTTTTTGTTTGACTTTGGATCAGCGCTTTGTTGCGTTTTTCCGTCAGAAAAACCAGCGGTAATTCAGACGTTTCCCGCAGCGCCTTCAGCAGTTCAACCCCGTGTTGATCGGGCAATTTCGTGCCGGAAATGATGAGCGCGGGCGCAAATGACTCAAACGCTTTCAGCGCGCTATCAGCCGTGGCAACGGTGTTGACCTCGTAATGGCGTTGCTCTAACGTGCGTTGAATCATCCGCTGCACCACCATGCTGTTATTGACTATCAGCACCCGGGTTTTACCGTTTTGCGCCGGTTTTGCCGTAATCGGGGTCAAATCCACGGTCTTTCCGACATTCGCTAATTCATCCGCATGAATTACACGCGGTTCGATGGAAAATCGCCCTTCCTGCCAGTTCAGCAGAATGTCCAGCGCTTCATCTTCGCTGAGATCTTCCAGACTCACATTTTGCAACGCGCCGCCTTCATAAAAAAATTGGCCAACGCGTCCGTTTTGGGTCAATGTGAGCGTGCCGTTGAACTTATTTCTTTCACAAAATCTCAGGATGTCCGCCATGGATTTTTCGCTTAGATCCCCTTCAACCGCGGTGATTCGCCCGCCTTTTTCCGCGGCCTGTCGCAGGGTATTTCGCAGTCGTTGGCTGATAATTTTGCCCAGGCTCAATGTAATCGAGGGATAATTTTGGATGACGTTGTCGAAATCCGCCTTTTCAAGCAAGAGCATTTCCGCCGCCGCTGCTGTGACCACCGAGGCAGAGCGCGGTTCGCCGGTTAAAAGCGCCATCTCGCCGAAATAATCGCCGCCGTTGAGATAGGCGATAATGTTTTCATCGCCATCTTCTGAAAAAACAACGACTTTCACCTGACCGGAAATGATAATATACATTTTATCGCCGGCGTCACCGGCGCTGCAAATAACGTCGCCGGATTCATATCGCTTGTATTTGAGCCGCTCAACGATAAAATCAATCCCTTCTGTGTCCAACACCTGAAAGAAGGGAACCCGCTGCAAAACTTCTGTTATTTCAAACATTTTTGCCCCAGTTTTTACTGCCCGATTTGAGATAGAAGATGTAAAATATAAACAATAAATCCAATGGCTGCGAGGACAAAAATCAAGGAGCGCCCGCTTTTCCGATAAACACCGGCCCGGCTAAAGTGAATGGGTTTTCGTCCATCCCCGCCGCGGGTTTCGGGATTGTAAAAGCGCGGCGTGTACGAATACTGCCGGTGTTTTTTCCCGGGTTTCATAAACATGACTTCACCTTTTCTGCTAAATTTTACGGCGCAACGTATAAATTTAAGAAAACTTGTGCTGAGTGTCAAACGCTTATCCACGCGGGTGATAGGTCTTATATGCTTCTTTGAGATATTGCCGGGTAACGTGGGTGTAAATTTGGGTGGTCGATATATCGGAATGTCCCAACATTTCCTGCACCGCGCGCAAATCAGCGCCGTTTTCCAGCAAATGCGTGGCAAAAGAGTGCCGGAATATGTGCGGATAAACCCGTTTGGCGATGGTCGTCATATCCACGTATTTGCGCACCACGTTATAAATGCCCATTCGCGAAAACGGCTTGCCAAAACGGTTGAGAAATACCTGGCTGCGCGATTCCAGGCCTTTTGCCACCAGCGGACGCGTCATTCCCAAATACATTTTGATCCAATGCAGCGCCTCCGACCCCAGCGGCACAACCCGTTCTTTATTTCCTTTTCCGATAATCCGCAGCACTTCTTCTTCAAAAAAAACGTTTTCCAGCTTCAGGTTAATCAGCTCGGAAACGCGCAGACCGGCGCCGTAGAGCGTTTCCAGTATCGCCCGGTCGCGCACGCCCGGCGGCGTTTCCACATCCACCGTCTCCAGAATGGTGATGACCTCCTCGATGGAAAGAACGTCGGGCAATTTGCGCGCCAACCGCGGCGTTTCCAGCAGTTCGGTGGGATTTTTTTCGGTGATATTTTCCAGCACAAGATATTTGTGAAAGGCGCGAATCGCCGAAAAATTCCGCGCCACGCTGCTGGCGGATAAGCCTAATTTCCCCAACAGCTCGGTGTAATCCTGGATGATATGCGCGTCAATGCTTTCCACATCGCGGATGTCGCGCTGCTTCAAAAAATTGAGGTAGCGATCGATATCGACGCGATATGAAAGCAAGGTATTGTCGGAAAGCCCTTTTTCCAGGGCGAGGTGATTGAGAAATGTTTCGAGCCGGTGTTGCCAGTTCATCGCGCATGTCGGGGAAATGAGTGAAGAAAATCTCGCATAATCAATGGTCCTGAATTTGAGATATTGCGTCAATCCTTTTGTGGTAAAATAGGTGCTTGACGGGAATAATGCAACCCTATTTCAGCCGTAAAATAGTTTATCCGTTAAAACGCTGCAAAAAGACGCCTATCTTTCTGTTGACAATTTCATCAAAGAGATTGATATTATTCGGATGAGTATTTTATTGACTCATGTTACGCGAGGCAGAGCCTCGCAGAAAACATTCCACCGCAGAGCGGT
>CAYVDX010000267.1:0-5664 GCA_964450485.1 uncultured Calditrichaceae bacterium | reverse complement strand
TAAACATCGCGCATCGACTGCGCTATTTGATCCGCTTTCCCTACGGCTGCATTGAGCAAACCGTTTCCGCGGTATTTCCGCAATTATATTTGAAGGATTTTCTGCGCGGCGAACCGGAATTTCGCGGAAAAACCGCCGCGGAACGTGAGAAAGCGATTGATGAAAATATCAATACCGCCATCCGAAAGCTACGCCATTTCCAGCTTCCCTCCGGAGGGTTTTCCTATTGGCCGGGCCGGCGCTATCTTTCGCAATGGGGCACGAATTACGCCGGTTATTTTCTCATCGAAGCCAAAAAATTGGGCTACAACGTGCCGGATGATTTGTATGACCGCTGGGTAAAATATCAGCAATCCATTGCCAAAAGCACCCGCCCGCATTTGATGATTCGGGTGAATCGCGCTTATTTGCTGGCGCTGTCCGGCAAGCCGGATTTGGGGCTGCTCAATTTGCTCAGGGAAAATAACATGAAAGATATGGCAAACACTGAAAAATGGATGCTTGCGGCCGCGTATTTGGCCGCCGGCCAGCAGCGCACCGCCCGCCAAATCGTAAAAAATGTCGGGCTTAACGTGCGTGATTACTGGGAATTCGCCAACACGTACGGCTCGACAATGCGCGACAAAGCAATTCTTTTGGAAATCCAAACCCAATTCGGCAACTGGCTGCAAGCGGATGAACTGGCCAATGAAATTGCCGAGGCGCTTTCCGCAAAAAGCTGGTATTCCACCCAAACCACCGGCTACATGCTGCTGGCGCTGGGTAAATATTTAAACGCGCTGGAGGGCAAACAGCAGGATCATCCCCGGCTGGCCGGGAAAATTCGCATCGGCAACCGGGAAATTCCCTTTGACACGGAGGATCGCGTTTTTGAGACGCCGATTTCCGGGGGATTTGATCAACCCGTGGTGATCGACGTGAGCGACAAAACCACCACGAAGCGCATTTTTGCAACGCTTTCCCGGGATGGCGTGCCGCTCAAGAGTAATGTGCAGGATATGCAGCAAAATCTTAGTTTGCAAGTCGAATGGTTAAATGACGATGGAATGCGCATCAACCCGTCCAACATCAAACAGGGTACCACATTTTGGGGGCATTTTAAAGTGAATGCGGCTAATTTGAACAAACGATTCCGGGTCATCGAAGAAGTTGCGCTGGCGCAGGTCCTGCCGGCCGGCTGGGAAATTGAAAATACCCGTTTGACCGGGCAGGATTTGCCGAAATGGATGCGCGGTTACCGACTCAACCGGGAAGAATATTTAGACATTCGCGATGACCGGATCATCTGGTTTTTTGATTTGCACCCAAGATACGAACGCAGCAAAGGGCGTCGCAGGCATATTTTAGGTGCGCTGGATTTTGTGGTCAAACTCAATGCCGTGACCGTGGGCGAATTTACCCTGCCGGCAACCATCGCCGAAGCGATGTATAACACGAAATTCAAAGCCGTGAAAGCCGGAAAACAAGTTGCCGTCACAAAATAGCACGATTTAAAACGGAATTGACAATGACGATTTCGCAGATTTTAAAACCCGCGGTTTTTTAAAATCGTCGCTAACTTATATCCAATTTCCACAATTTTTACATTTCACTACTCGACAGTGTTAAAATAGTATAGCTTTTTGTTAAAATATAAGTAGATATTAAAGCGGTTTTTATACATTTTGCTTTACAAGTTGATTTGTCGTTATTAAATTTTACTTGTAGTGCTAATTTGATTTTATAATGTCTTGATGTTCCATTATCGCTCCCCTTACTAAGGGAAGATTTAGCGGGGCTGTCAATCAAAATATCAAGACAAGTTCAAATCAAAAGCGTATAAGACATATTAACAGAGGGTGTAGATTCGGTTTTACGTAAATACTACCTCCAAATATGTCACTCCCGGCGTGCCGGGATTTTGCGGCTTTAATAAAGCCATTTGCTATAAATATTTTACCCCCCGGCGTTCCGGGAGGTGAAATATTACGGTAATAAACTACGTAAAATGAAATCTGCACCCTTAACAGAAAGTAATCGCTGTTTTTCTTCAGTCTTAATGTACTCTGAACATTAATCTTACCTAACTGATGTGATGTAAATAAATAATACTCCTAAAATTTTACAAAGACACAGGTGTCCGGGATGAAAAAACATCTACGATTCGGTGTTTTACTTTTCCTCTTTTTAACAACGTCTTTATTCTCTGGTACAGCCGGTAAAATTGTCGGCATTGTAAAAGACGCCAAGTCCGGGGAACCCTTGCCCGGCGCGAACATTTTGTTGGAAGGCACCGTAATGGGCGCATCCAGCGATGTGGACGGGTATTATGTCATCCTCAATGTCCCCCCCGGGGTTTACACTTTACGCGGCTCAATGATCGGCTACACCGACCGGGTTGTAACGGTGGTGCGGGTAAATATTGACCTGACCACGTCGATTGATTTTGAAATGGCTTCAACAGTCGTGGAAGCCGGCGAAGTTACGGTCGTTGCTCATCGACCAGTTGTGCAAAAAGACATCGCCGCCACGACAGTCAATATCGACGCCGGAGAAATAGCCGCGCTGCCCGTTCAGTCCGTAACGGAAGTGGTTGGCCTGCAAGCCGGGATCCAGGGGCTTTCCATCCGTGGGAGCGACTCAAATGAACTGGCATTCATGGTCGATGGATTTACGCTGCGCGATGAGCGGGACAATTCGCCGATTACCGGTGTGAGCCTGAGTTCGGTGCAGGATTTACAGGTTCAACAAGGCGGGTTTAATGCGGAATACGGCAATATCCGATCGGGTATTATTAATGTAGTCACCAGGGAGGGCGACGCCCATAAATACGGCGGCTCTTTTTTTTATGAATCCAGCCCGCCGACCGATAAACATTTTGGACAATCCTTTAACGATCCAAATTCTTACTGGCTTCGCCCCTACCTGGATCCACAGGTGGCCTTTGTGGGCACCAAAAACGGCGGCTGGGATGAAGCGACCCAAACCCTCTATCCTTTTTTTGAAGGGTGGAACGCCGTCTCCGCGAGACGGGCGGCCACCGCGGATCCAAACGACGATTTGACGCCGGAAGCGGCGCGACGTTTGTTTGAGTGGCAGCATCGCCGTCAATTGGATATTACAAAAAATGATTTTATCTTTGATGGAGGATTTGGCGGCCCGGTGCCGGGCGTGGGAAATTCCCTGGGAAATTTACGCTTTTTTGCCGCATTTCGCCGCGAACGTGAAATGTATATGCTGCCGCTTTCCCGTGATTCATACCAGGAAAATAATTTTCAGCTAAAATTAACCTCTGATATCTCCAACACCATGAAATTGACCGTTTCCGGTTCATTAAACCAGGTCGATGCGGTCAGCGACAACGATGTCGGGCAACCGGGATTTTTCCGCAGCGCAAGCAGCATCGCCAGGGTTTTAACGCGGGCCGGGTTTACCACCAACAGCCGCTTCTTTTTTGACTCTTACTGGGCGTTGACGGATGTGGATCGCTTCAACATTTCCGCAAAACTAACCCATGCGCTCTCGCCGACCACTTTTTACGAAGCGAAGATTGAACGCACCCAGGCGGATTATAATACCCGCCCCAATGCCCGCAGGGACACCACCAAACGCTTTGAAATTGTGCCGGGCTTTTTTGTGGATGAAGCGCCATTTGGCTCGGAGCCAAACATTGTCAACGGTGTGGACGGAATGCTCATGGGCGTTCGCGCCAATGCCTTTGACAGCAGCAAGATTGTAACCACCACTTTTAAAGTTGATTTAACCAGCCAGATCAATAAAACAAATTTGGTCAAAACCGGCGTTGAATTTGTTCACAATAATTATGACATGAATTTTGGCGCGATTAACCTGGTGCTGCCGACCGGTCGCCCGAAAACAAGATGGAATCGCAGCCCGCTCCGCGCGGCTGTTTATTTGCAGGATAAGCTCGAGTTTAAAGGATTGGTCAGCAATGTCGGTTTGCGTTTGGATTACATTGACCCGCGCGGGCAATGGTTTACGATTAATCAGTTTAACGGTGACTTCTTTTCAAATAATTTTGTGGAAGGCAGCGAAAACAATTTTGACCAGGCCCCGGTGGATAAACAACTGAACATCAGTCCACGGCTGTCAATCTCCCATCCAATTACCGAAAACTCCAAACTGTTTTTCAGCTACGGACATTTCCGGCAAATGCCGGTATCCGACCGCTTATATAACGTTCGCCGGGTGACCAATGGCTCTGTCAGCGTCATCGGCGACCCCAACCTGCCGCTGCAAAAAACCGTCGCGTATGAACTTGGTTTTGAGCAATCCCTGTTCAATTCATACCTGATTCGGGTTGCCGGTTTTAATAAAGACGTCACCGACCAGCCGAATTTAGTCCGGATCATCAGCGCGGACGGGAAATCCAATTACAGAAAAGCGGAAAGCAATTCCTACGAAGATATTCGCGGTGTGGAAATTAGCCTCAACAAAAAGCCGGGACGCTGGTTTGGCGGATTTATCAACTACACCTTCATGGTTTTTACCTCCGGTTTTTTTGACGCACGGGAAATAAACGAACGCAGTTCCGAACAACGCCGCTACCTGGTGGAAAACCCGCCGCGGCAGTTCAAGCCGGTTGCGCAGCCATTCGCCCGGGGAAATTTAATTATAAACACGCCGCGGGATTTCGGCACGGATATCGGCGGTTTTCGACCCTTTGCAAATTGGCGATTCAGCTTCCTGGGTTCCTGGCAATCAGGCTTGCATTTTACATTTACCAATTCCACGGATATTCCCGGACTGGAAAATAATTTCCAATGGAAGGATACTTACAACATTGACCTGCGAGTACAACGGGATTTTAAACTTAACCCGTTCCGGGTCCAGTTTTTCGCCGACGTCAGCAATTTATTTAACGTCAAAATCTGGCAATATTTAAGTAACGGTCCCACCGGTTTTTTGGATGGCGATGATTTTCTCAGCTACATGCGTTCGCTGCGGCTGCCGGAGAATAAAGTCCGCGAGTTCAATTATACCCCGGAAAACGGATTTGGCAATGATCAACCGGGCGATTATCGTCCCGATGACGTGGCATTCGATCCGCTGGAACCCAACCCGGACAACGACCCTGAAATTGCCCGGCGCAACCAAAGTCGTATCGATAAAAAGTCGTACATCGACAATCCTAATCTGACCTATTTGCAATTCCTGAACCCCCGGAATGTGTTTCTGGGCATCAAGTTCAATTTTGATTTTTGATTTCTCTTTTTCTCCCGGCAGCGACCGTAAATTTGCGTTCGCCACGGCAAACCCTGTTTTAGGGAAATGAATAATTCATTGCGTAAAAAAACAATCAATCGAGAGATCTCATGAGACAAAGCGCTAATAAAAAAATCCTGTATCTGACAGTTTTATTGGGCTACGCATTAGTCCTAATTCATCCTTCAGCAATATTCGCCCAGGAAAACAAATGGATTCGGGTGGGCATGCTCCATGATTGGTTTCTGGAAAGCGGCTCCGAGCCGGAAGTCGGGCGGCGCGGATTGGTGCGGGATCAACAGGACGGGCTGCAATGGCCGGCGCAGTTTCGCGATCAGGACAGCCAGGCGGCCAAAGGCCTCTGGATTGGCGCGGCCAATTACAATGACATCGTTGCCAACGCCGTTTTTCCGCACAAAGTTGTTGAGGTCGGTCCCCGCGGTTCGGATGAAGCGAACG
>CAYVDX010000266.1:0-5669 GCA_964450485.1 uncultured Calditrichaceae bacterium | reverse complement strand
TCGGCATCATTACAATCTGTAAAAAACCCGGAACTTTTGTTGGCCGGATACCGGGAAGCGGTTAAAGCAAATGCCAGTCAGAAAATGACAAAATTGTTGGAATTGATTCGCAAACGCGGAGATTTCCGAACCCAAACGATCTTTTCGGATGGGTGGGCATTTGTGGAGATTATCCGGGCGGCAAAGCAACATGAAATTGATATGATTGTAATGGGAACGCATGGACAAAACAGTATCAATTTCTTGCTCATCGGCAATACCGCCGAAAGAGTGGTTCGCAAGGCGCCATGTCCGGTGCTGACGGTAAGGCATCCGTCGTTTAAATTTGAAATGGCGTAGCCTTCGGAAAAGGAGAAATATGATGGAATTAATGTTTACCGCTAAAGACAAGGCTTTGGCAAAGATTTTTTTTTAAGGGTGGAATAAAAATATTACGAAAGAAAAGTATGCTTAATCTGGAAATTTGTCTAACTTTTATTTTAGGTTTTTCATGGCGAAACTAAAAAAAGAGCTTTCCTTACTGGATGTGTACGCGATTGCCACTGCAACAACCATCAGCGGCGGTTTTTTTCTGCTTCCGGGTCTTGTCGCCGTCAAGGCAGGTTCAGCCGTTCCCTTCGTCTATTTGCTTGCCGTTATTCCATTAATCCCGGCGCTTTTGAGTATGATTGAGCTTTCAACCGCAATGCCCAAAGCCGGGGGACTTTACTACTTTTTAGACCGTAGCCTGGGCCCGCTTGTCGGCACAATCGGCGGGTTGGGAACCTGGTTGGCGTTGTCACTAAAAACCGCTTTTGCGTTGATCGGCATGGGCGCTTATTTAGAATTGTTCTTCCCGCAACTGCCCTTGCAGCCGCTGGCGATTGGTTTAGCGCTATTGTTTGGGATTATCAATTTGCAGGGTGCAAAGAAAACCGGTTTTTTTCAAGTGTTGTTGTTATATGGTCTGCTGCTCATAATAGGGTGGTTTTCCGTGGGCGGTATTTTTCAATTTGAATTAAAACACTTTTCCGGTTTCCTCGATAGCGGATTTAACGCAATTTTCGGCGCTGCCGGGATGGTCGTTGTGAGCTTTGTCGGTTTGACAAAAATCGCCAGTGTCGCTGAAGAAGTAAAACATCCCGAAAAAACGATACCCCTGGGCATATTTTTGGCGCTCGGCACCGTCATTTTAGTTTATGAAGTCGGCACTTTTGTAATGGTTGGCATTATTCCGCCGGAAAGCTTGCGAGGGGATATGACCCCGGCTGCGACCGCTGCTGAAAATATAAACGGCGCTTGGGGCCCCGCACTGATGACCACCGCCGCGCTTTTATCCTTTTCAGCCGTCGCCAATGCAGGTATTCTCAGCGGCTCCAGGTATCCGCTGGCGATGAGCCGGGATCATATTCTCCCGGATTTTTTTCAAACCCTTGGCAAAAATTTGACGCCTAAAAACTCAATAAATGTAACGATGGGTTTGATTATTCTCTGTTTGATTTTATTCGACCCAACAAAACTTGCCAAGTTGGCCAGTGCTTTTTTGTTGCTCATATTTGCCCTGATTTGTCTGGCGACAATTGTGATGCGGGAAAGCCGTATCGTATCTTACGACCCTGGTTACCGCTCCCCGCTATATCCCTGGATGCATATATTCGGGATCATCGTCCCACTTTGGCTAATCGTCGAAATGGGCTGGCTTCCCTCTCTATTTATCCTGATGTTACTTGGGGTTGGCGGCGCCTGGTATTTTTATTACGCCCGCACAAAAGTGGTAAGAAATGGCGCCATTTACCACGTTTTTGCCCACCTGGGCGACCAGCACTTCGAAGGGCTGGATTTTGAATTAAGAAGCCTGCTGAGAGAAAAGGGGTTACAAGCGCAAGATGCTTTTGATACGATTGTTGCTAATGCTGGCATTATTGATATAACGACAAAAATCTCTTATGACGAAATTGTTAGCAAAGCCGCGGCTCGCTTCGATGAACGATTCTCCGGGAAAGGCGAATTGTTGGCAGAATGTTTTCTTGAAGGGATGCGCATAGGTGCAATACCGGTCTCACATGGTATTGCGCTCCCGCACGTGCGTTTGCCAGACCTTCAAAAAACAGAATTGGTTATTATTCGCGCCCACTTGGGTGTAACACTCGATGTCGATAATGAGCTTCCGGGAGAACAAGAGGCTCCGCAAACGGTCTTTGCATTTTTCTTTTTAGTCAGCCCGGAAGATAAGCCGGGGCAGCATCTGCACATTCTGGCGCAAATCGCCGGTCATGCCGACGACGATAAATTTATAAAACAGTGGCTTTCCGCGAAAAATGAGCAGAAGATGAAAGAACTTATTTTGCGGGATAACAGTTTTTTATCCATAAAAATACATCCCGATCGCAAAACGGCTTCACTGATCAATCATGCGATTTATGATTTGAATTTGCCGGAAGGATGTTTAATTGCGCTCATCCACCGGGACGGAAAAATTCTAATGCCCCGCGGCAGCATTGAACTACAGGCAGGCGACTATCTGACCATCATCGGTGAGCCGAAAAGTATCCGGAATTTGCGCGAGGAATACAGTGACCAATCTTGAAAATATCTTTGCTTATTGGGACTCATAAAAAGAAGGGTCATAAATACTTTTAGGCTTTTTGTCAAAAGCCTAAAAGTATTGGCTGCTTAAATAATAAATCAGAGGTTCTTGGCCAGTGGAAATCCACCTGCTTGAAGACATTGTCATTATCTTTGGATTGTCCATCGCAGTTCTTTATATATTTCACAAAATCCACTTGCCGGCCATCGTGGGATTCTTTCTAACCGGAATCCTGGTAGGGCCTTATGGACAGGGGTTGATAAAAGCGGTCCATGAAGTCGAAATCCTGGCGGAAATTGGGATTGTATTGCTGCTATTTGCGATCGGGATGGAGTTCTCGTTTAAAAGGCTGCTGCAAATCAAAAAATCCGTACTGATGGGCGGCTCATTACAAGTATTATTTACGCTTTTCGCTGCCTTTTTCATCGCCAGACAAATCGGCCAATCTTTTGGCGAAGCCGTGTTCCTGGGGTTTCTGGTATCCCTCAGCAGCACAGCGATTGTGCTCAATATTATCCAGGCAAGAGCGGAAATCGACAGCCCTCACGGGCGAACTTCTCTCGCCATATTAATCTTTCAGGATGTCATTATCATTCCCATGATGTTGTTCACCCCTTTTCTGGGCGGAATGACGGATAACGCAGGTGAATCTTTGCTTATACTTTTGGCAAAGGGAATCGCTATTATCCTGCTGGTCATCGTGAGCGCCAAATGGATTGTGCCAAAGGTGTTATATCAAATCACGCGCACGCGCAGCCGCGAACTTTTTTTATTGAGCGTTCTTGTCATCTGCCTCGCGGTTGTGTGGCTTACTGCCAGCGCGGGACTTTCACTGGCCCTGGGAGCATTTTTAGCAGGTTTAATTATTTCCGAATCCGAATACAGTCATCAGGCGCTGGGTAATATATTGCCGTTCCGTGATGTCTTTATGAGCTTCTTTTTTGTTTCTATTGGTATGTTGCTGGACGCCGGCTTTCTTTTCCGGCAACCGGCGCTGATCGTGTTGATTGCTACCGGCGTTTTGTTGTTAAAAACCGTAATTGCCGGCACTGTGACCATGCTGTTGGGATACCCGCTCCGCACCGGCATTTTGGTCGGGCTTACCATCAGCCAGGTCGGAGAATTCTCCTTCATCCTTTCTAAGACCGGCATTGAACACGGTTTATTAGCCGGGGAAATTTATCAAATATTCCTATCCGTCTCCGTGCTGACGATGGCCGCAACGCCGTTCATTATCGCCCTGGCGCCCCGCATTGCTGACTTTGCCGGCAAATTGCCGCTGCCGGAACGCCTGAAATCAGGCAGTTATCTTATTCCGGCCACACACAAAGGCAGTGCTTTCCCGACCCTGAAAGATCATTTGATTGTCATTGGCTTTGGGACAAACGGCAGAAACCTGGCGCGCGCGGCCCGGGCAGCCAATATCACCTATGTGATCATTGAAATGAATGCAGGCACAGTCCGTGGTGAGAAGAAAAAAGACGAACCGATTTTTTATGGGGACGCCGCCAATGAAGCGGTGCTTCATCATGCCAATATCAAAGAAGCCAGGATTCTGGTTGTGGCTATCTCCGACCCTGCAGCAATCAGCCGGATTACCCGGACTGCCCGCCAGTTGAATCCTGCCCTTCATATCATTGTGCGCACACGTTTTCTTCAGGAAATGAAACCGCTTTACCAGTTAGGCGCGGATGATGTTATCCCGGAAGAGTTTGAAACTTCTGTAGAAATCTTTACCCTTGTTTTATTGAAATATCTCGTTCCAAAAGATGAAATTGAGCGGTTTATCACCGAGATCCGCTCCGAAAGTTACCGGATGTTTCGGAGCTTATCCCCTGGTCAGGCGTCGGTTTCTGATCTGAAACCGTATCTTTCTGATGTTGAAATAAATTCAGTGCGAGTAGATGAGCGCTCTCCCTTATCAGGAAAGACTTTAGGCGAAGCGGATTTAAGAAAGCAATTCGGCGTGACCGTGTTAGTGATCCGCCGGGGAGCGGAAGTCGTATCAAATCCCCATAAAGATACCATTATTCGCGGTAATGATTTGCTTATCGTGCTTGGAACACTTGATAGAATTAATCAATTTAAAGAGTTTTCTCAATCGAAGATTCGGTAAGAAAACCCGGAACGCTTCGCCGGTAACACCCGAGAGTGCCGGGAGTCGCCCTTCAAATTGTGGAGGAAAATTATCGCAATTTTTCCAACAATTCCGGCTTATCTTTCAAGGCAACACCGGCGATGGTCAAGATGCGGCGGCGCTCTCTGGCCAACGTTTTCACGTTGTTATTGCGATCCGCGGTAGCTTGTTCGGCGTCTCCGGCAGCATCGTAAATTTTGGAATTGGCTGCCTCCGCCTCGTTCACCAACTGTAAACCGGCTTGTAGTTTTTCCTGGCTTAAGCCGAATTCCGCTAATTTTGCCTTAGCAGTATCATTTGTCATAGCATTTTGATAAAAACGACAGACCTGGACAAACCTGCCCGTCAGGGTGCTATCGTGTTGACCGATCAATTCTAATAATTCCAGCAACTCCTGATGGAATATGAAGGTAAGAGAATTTTTAAAATTTACTCGCAAACAGGATTTCGAAGCGAAAAGAGGATGCAAAATTATTAGTAGCAATTACACCAATAATGCCTTATTTTTTGTTTAGTAAATTAGGCGTTTAGAAAAATGGTCCTTTTATGCCAGAATTATCAAGATTTTATGGGATTGTTATCCGAATATTTTTTGAAGCAGGCAAACATCATACCGCCCATTTTCATGCTGTTTATCAAGAATTTGAGGCCTCTTTTAGCATTGAGGAAATTGATATGATCGCCGGTGAATTTCCAACAAAACATCGCCGATTGGTTGAGGCATGGGCAGAGCTTCACCAGGATGAATTATTGGCTGCATGGAATTTGTTACAATCCGGGGAACTGCCTAACAAAATAAATCCATTAAAATAAGGTGATATTATGGAAAAATGCCTTGTAAAACATTGCGTAAAATCTTTTGAATTAATTGCGCCATATACCATTAAGGTTATTTTTGAGGATGATACCATTCGGGAAATAAACTTCAGATCGATCTTAAGGGGTGGCATGTACCGGCCCTTGCGT
>CAYVDX010000265.1:0-5670 GCA_964450485.1 uncultured Calditrichaceae bacterium | reverse complement strand
CGAAAAAAAGCCCCTACCCGAAAACTTCGGATAAGGGCTTTTCATTCTTAACAAGTCGTGATAACATCTTTTAAAACAGTTAGAACTTGTATTCTACACGTAAATATGCCATGCCGCCATTATAGCCGATGGGCGTCCGGCGCGGGTAGGGCATGCCTTGCGACACCCGGGTTTCAATCCTGTCGGGATAATTGTTGAGAAGGTTGTTCGCGCCGCCGATCAGGTTAACATTGTTGTTTAAACGGAATCGAAGTTCCGTGTCGATGAGAATTTCATCGCCAACTTCCTCCTTGGTGCCGCGTTCGTCAACAGTAGAACCGTAATAATTACCACGGACCATGAGGGAGAACTGATTGGTTATCCCTTGAACCACAGTTACATTGGCGCGAGACTTTGGCAGGTTCTCTTCGATATTTTTAATATTATTCTCAGATACGGGTAATTTGCCCCCAATTTCGCGTTGTCTCAGCACGTCTGTTTTATTGTAGTTGTAGGCAACGCTAATATCGGTGTTTGTGTTGGCGCCCGGGTTTAGGTTTAAAACCGCAACGACATCCAGACCTTGTGTCCGTGTATCAAGCGCATTGGTGTAGAAAGCAAGCTCGCTAAATTCCGGGTTTCCCTCGACGGGAAGCGACCTGGATTTGATGATGCGGCGATCGACGTCAATCTGGTATGCATCGACGGTCAGGTTCATGGTGTTCATCGGCCGTGCGGTAAAACCAAAGCTGACGTTTACGGCGTCCTCCGGCTCCAGTGCCGCGCCGCCCAATGCAATCGCCAGTGGATCGTCCGGACGCACGGTGCCTTCCTGGACCTGCATGCCGGTCACGCCGTCAAACGAGGTGACAATTGTCGTGACGTTTGATTGACCCGGCGTCGGCGCCCGGAAGCCTGTAGATACCGCGCTCCGAAGCACCAATTGGTCAGTAAGATTTAAACGAGCGGCAAGTTTACCATTGGTCGTAGTGCCAAAATCGGAAAAATCTTCGAAACGACCGGCCGCCTGAACGAGCAATGCCTCGGTAACATCCCACTCTGCATCAACATAAAAAGCGGTGTTTTGGCGGTCAAAAACACCCGCTTCGGTCCGGCTGGTGCCGCGCATGCCATTTGCTGTAAGTCCTGGGGGCGTATATTTTTCACCGGTTTCCGGGTTTGTCAACAGGAATACCTTTGCCCAGGGGCCAGGCTCCCAGGATTCTTTTTGCCCTTCAAACATGTGGTAAACCTCGTTGCGGTATTCAGCGCCGAATGCCACATTGACGTCGCTGGTGAGCGGGTATGCAAAATCGGCGTTGTAATTGATTTCGCTTTGCTGCAAGTCGCCGATATCAAAAACAAATGGGGATTGCGGTCCCCAGGAGAGGTTCAACGATCCATTAAGCGTGTAGGAAATTCGGTTTGTCCCATAGCTGGCGCTAAAGTCATAAATCAAACCATTATCGAGGTTTCCTTTAAGTCCAAGGATGCCGCTGAAATCTACTTGATCGCCTTCGAGGCGTGGTGTAAAACCCAGGGGGAACTCGTCGCCAAAGGAGAAATTTCCCTTGGAAGGATCCGTGGGGTCAATGGGGATTGGCGTCAGGGCGCCGGCTTTTCCCGGCGCGCGATAGAAAAAGCTGTAATTGCCATAAGTGTCCGCAAAATTACCAAAAGAATAGGCTTCTGTTCGATCGCCCAGTTTTATGCCGGCATTCCAGGCGGATCGAAAACCGTTGCTTGCCGGACGACCCCAGTTCATTGCCGGGTCCCATTTGTCCACATCGTTTTCTACCTCTGGCGACCAGCCTTTGTATCCCACGGCTGCGGATGCGTGTTGTTCACCGCGGGAAAGCTCCGGGTTATCCGAATATTCGCCACTGAGGTTCAGAAAGCCTTTATCAGTTATGGGCAGTCCAACATTGACGCCAATCTTGGTATCGGATTCGTGGCCTCTGCCGTTCGGGGCAGTAAACCAACTGCTGGTTGTGGCCTGGACTTCGACGCCTTTTGAATTGTCTTTCAAAATGAAGTTCATTACGCCGGCAATGGCGTCCGAGCCATACTGCGCCGATGCGCCGTCGCGTAATACCTCAAGCCGTTTAACGGCAATGCTGGGGATCATCCCGACATCCACGGCCTGGGCGCCTACATTCATCGCCGCGCCGAAATGCGAGATCAATGCAGAACGATGGCGGCGCTTGGAGTTCGTGAGAACCAGGATGTCATCGGGTGGAAGACCGCGTAATGATGTGGGGCGTACAAATGCCGCGCCGTCACCCGTCAATGGTGTTGCTGTAAATGACGGGACGATGTTTTTTAGCGTTTCTGTCATATCACCATTGCCCTGGCGTTCAATTACTTTGGCTTCGAAAGCATCTATCGGAACGGCTGATTCCATTGCCGTGCGCCCCTTGGAACGCGTACCTGTTACGAGAATACCGCCCAACGATACCGCGCCTTGACTTATCTGGAAGTTTACGGTCACTGTCTGGCCTGCGACAACCGTAACCTTCTTGTCTTCGATCATGTACCCAATATACGTGGCGCGTAGGGTATAATCGCCCGGATCAGCCTCAAATGAGTATGTGCCGTCCGGGCCGGTGCTGGAACCCTGGAAAGTGCCGACCAGAATCACATTCGCTCCGATCAGCGGCTCACCGCTATTGGCGTCTGTCAGTCTTCCGATCACAGTCCCTTTTTGTTGTGCAAATAATGAGAAAGAACAGCTCAATAATATGAGCAGTAAAACGCTCCCAATACTTTTTGAAATACCCGAATGGTAACGAGTGTGTTGATACATAAAACTTCCTCCTGATGATGTTTAAGTAAAAGATAAAGTTAATAAAAGATACCACAAAAGCATGCAAACATATCTATTGAATATATCAAAGCAAAATTTACGCTAACAGATCAATAAGCGTATGAAACAGGCGATTGTTTGACTGAGAGAAATTTGCGTAACTCATTGTTTTATATAGCTTGATTTCCCCTTGTAGGCTTAAAGTATAAGCAACAGTTCAGAGAAATGCAAGTGAGGGCGCGCAAAAAGATTATTTTTTTTTGAAAACGGTGTGTGGATTTTATTGTTGCTGCTTAAAAATTACATCCCTGGCAGGGGCATTTGATCAAACACCCCCGCATAAATTTTTCATCAAAAAAAGATACGGCAGATAGCGTTTATGCTTTTGACGCCGCGCCGCCAAGCTCCGCGCCATCTTCAAATTCGGAGGGATTGATATTGACATGTTGCGGCGCGGTTTCATCCGCGTTGACAAACAGATCGCTGAGCATGTCGTACATTACCGGAACAACAATCAAAGTCAACACAGTTGAGAAAAACAGTCCAAAAATGACGGCGACGCCCATTCCGCTCCACCACTGTGAACTTTCGGCGCCTAATTGGATAAATTTGCTGACATCGCCCTTCAACAGCCCGATAAAGTCGATATTTAGTCCAATCGTCAGGGGAAGCAGTCCTAAAATGGTGGTGATGGCGGTTAAAATAACCGGGCGCAAGCGGGTTTTTCCGCCTTCGACAATGGCCTCGCGTTTTGCGAATCCGCGCTCACGCAATTTTTGCACGTAGTCTATCAACACGATCGCGTTGTTTACGACAACGCCGGCCAGAGAGATGACCCCGATGCCGGTCATAATAATGCCGAAGGGTCGCATGGTGACCACCAACCCGAAAAAGACCCCAAACAGTGAGAGCACCACGGACATCATTATGACAAACGGCAGGGTGACCGAGTTAAATTCCGTGACCAGCAAGAAGAAAATTAACAGCAGCGCGATTAAAAATGCCCGCATTAGAAAAGCCATTGATTTTTGCTGCTCCTCATCCTGACCGGCAAAGGCGGCGGAATAGCCTTCCGGCAGCCGATAATCGCCCAGGCGATCTTTGCTCTCGGCAAGAATTTGGGCGGCATTTCCACCCAACGCCTCGGCTGAAACGGTTACAACGCGGTCGCCGCCGACATGGTTGATATTGCTCAACCCGGAAGCCAGTTCCACCGTGGCAAAATTCGCCAGGGGGTAATGAACGCCTTTGTGAAAAACGGTCAGGTTTAGTAAATCGCTGTAATTTTTGCGAAAATCTTCCTTGAATCGAACCGTAATGTCGTATTCGTCCGTGCCCACGCGATATTCCGATGCTTCCGTGCCGTTGATGGCTGTGCGGATGGCGCGGGCAATTTTCGCCGTATTTAAGCCGGCCAGCGCGGCTTTTTCGCGGTCGATGCGTATCCGCAATTCCGGTTTTCCTTTTTCATAATCGCTTTTTAGCCGGGTAATATTGGGCACATCTTTAATTTTGCGGATCATATTTTCAGAAATTTCCGCAAGCTTGTTAAAGCTCTCCCCCCTGATCTGAATTTCAACCGGTTTTCCGGTGGGCGGTCCTTCGTTGGGTTGCACCACGTCGATTTGCGCGCCGGGTATTCCCCGCACCATTTGCGTAACATCGCGCATGGTTTTGAACGAATTCTGACTGCGTTCCCAGCGATCTATCAGGTCAATGGTAATGCGCGATTTATTTGATGAACCGCCGCCGCCGCCAAAATCGTTGAAGTTGCTGACTTTGCCGATGTCCGCGACGTACACGTTCATATCGGGCGTCTTTTTGATGCGTTGCTCAACTTCCCGAACGATTTTGTCGGAAGCTTCCAGCCGGGTGCCCAGGGGCGCTTCAATATCCACAAAAATCTGGCGGGGTTCCATGGTGGGAAACAGTTCCACGCCCTGGCTAAAAACAATAAACACAGCCAGCATTCCCAGAAAACTGAGTGCAACTAACCCCAATGATTTCCGACGGTTACGCAATGTCCATCTCAGGGTTTTGTCATAGCGCTCAATCAGTTTTCGCAAAAGGCGGTCGCCGGGTAATTTGCTGAGATTTGGATCGGTTTTCATATAGGATGAAGTGATTACCGGATTAAAAATGATGGCAACAAACAGCGAGCAGGAAAGGGTTATAATCAACGTTATGGGCACCAACTTCATAAATTCCCCGATGATGCCTTCCCAAAAAAGCAGCGGCAGAAATGCCAAAAGCGTCGTTGCGGTGGATACCACCACGGCGACGCCGACTTCCGCGGTGCCGTCTTTTGCCGCCTGCATCAGCGCTTTTCCCTCGTCGTGATGCCGGTAAATATTTTCGACGATCACGATGGCGTTATCGACCAGCATCCCCAACGCCAAAATCAGGCTGAAAAGCACCATCATGTTTAAGGTAGAACCCAACAGGCTGATGACCACAAAGGAGATCAGCATGGACAGGGGAATTGCCACGCCCACCAATAAACCGTTTCGCGTGCCCATGAAAAAATAGAGCACAAACACGACCAGCAACAATCCGGCAATGATATTGTTTTCCAAATCGTTCACCATTCGGTGGATATCCTTTGATTGAACCATGACGATCACGTATTCGGTTTTTGACGTAAAGTTTTTTTGTGCATTTGCCAAAATTTTCTTCACTTCATCGGTAATGCGGATGATGTTTTCGCCGCTGCGCTTGGAGACGGAAAGCGTCACGCTGGGTTTGCCGTCCAATCGGGAATAGCTGGTCTCATCTTTAAAACCAAAATAGACGTCTGCCAGGTCTTTTAAATAAACGGGCGCGCCATTTTTGGCTTTAACGACAATGTTGCGGATTTCTTCAATTGATTCAAATTCGCCGGGCAC
>CAYVDX010000264.1:0-5697 GCA_964450485.1 uncultured Calditrichaceae bacterium | reverse complement strand
CGCATGTGCAAATCGGCGCAGCCCCGGGCGGCTTTTTTGACGGGCTGGATAAAAATCATCTTTGGATTGACAACAGCCCGACCAGCCTTCACGAAGGCAATCTTTACGCCGCATGGACGCGCTTTGAAACCGGCGCTCCCAATGACGGGCAAGTGGAAGTTGTGCGCTCCACCGATGATGGACTGACCTGGAGCGCGCCGGTGGAAATTTCCAGCAATTTACCCGGTTTCAAACAGGGCGTGCATATTCAAACCGCCTCGGACGGCACTGTTTATGCGACGTACACCGTTTATCTCAGCGGCGGCGTGGAAGACGAGCCTGCTTATGGCATGGCAATCTCCAGCGACGGCGGCGCAACCTGGACGCAAGGGCAATTTATCATTCAAAATACCCGGGGCGTCCGGGCCACCGGCGTCGGGAAGAGCGGCATTCGCTCAAATTCATTCCCGGTAACCGCGGTTGACATCAGCGGCGGTTCGCGGGACGGTACTCTTTATATGACATGGGCAAATATCGGCGTACCGGGCGTAAATACCGGTTCGGACATTGATATTTATCTCATTCGCTCCAGCGACGGCGGGGCTACCTGGTCAACGCCGATTCGCGTCAACCAGGATGCCGCCGGGCAGGGCAAAACGCATTTTATGAACTGGATCACCTGCGATCCCCAAACCGGCAATTTGAGCGTTATTTATTATGATGACCGCAATGTCGGCGCGCTGGAAACCGAGGTTTATGTATCCAGTTCATTCGACGGCGGGGACACCTGGGATGATACCAAAGTCAGCGACGTGAGTTTCACCCCGGCGCCCATTGCCGGTTTGGCCGGCGGCTATTTCGGCGATTATTTGTCGATTTCCGCCCGGGGCGGACGGGTTTATCCCGCCTGGACGGACAATCGCTCCGGAAATGCGTTGACTTACACCTCGCCATTTATTTTAGCCGATCTCGATGATCCCAACGCGCCCTCCGGCGTGCAGGCGTTCAGCGATTTCAACACGCCGACCTCGATTGCCCTTAGCTGGACAGACCCGGTCTCACTGGTGGACGGCACGCCCATCGATACCGCTGATTTCACGATTGAAATTGAGCGCGACGGCGTATTTATCGCTTCGCTGCCCGGGGGCACGGAGAGCCTGATCGACACCGGCGTCACGGTGACGCAGCGCGCCTTAATGGATGGGCAGCTTTACACTTATTCACTATTTACAAAATTAATTACCAATGATAGCACCAGTTTTCCGGTCACAGCGGCCGCGTACGCGGGCGGCTCGCCAACGCCGGCCGCGCCCTCAAACCTCACTTGCGTGGGGGACACGGTGAATAGCGTGTTGAGCTGGACGGATCCCGACGCGCAGGACGACGGCACGCCGCTGGATGATCTCGATTCGATCCGGGTGTATCGCAACGGCAGTTGGATCGGCAGCGTGGTTGCCGGCACGGAAACATTTACGGATACGCCGCCGCCGGGATTTACTTACTCGTACACCGTCACCGCCGTGGACAACGAAACCCCGGTCAACGAGAGCTTGGCCAGCAATACGGCTGAATGCTATGTCGGCAGCACGCCGACGTTTTTGGTGTGGGTCGGCCCGGATGCCGCCGCCGGGGCAATTACCAGCGGAGACAGCATTTTGAGCGCCCTGGCCGCCAACGGCGAAAGCGCTTTTCTGACGAACGATCTGTTTGAATTCGGCTCGGATCTGAGCATTTACGAAGGCGTTTTTGTGGTGTTGGGTATCTTTTCCGATAATCACGTCATTGACGCCGCCGATCCCGAAGGCCCGGCGTTGGAAACCTATTTGCAAAACGGCGGTCGGCTTTACCTGGAAGCCGGGGACGCCTTCAATTTTGATCCCGAAGTCGGCGGATACAATATTCGTCCCTGGTTCGATCTCGACGACGGGCCGGACGGCAGCGCCGATGTTGACAGCATCAACGGCCTCAACGATCTCTCGCCCTTTCGTTTTGTTTACACAGGCGACAACAATTTTATGGATGAACTTCAGCCGGTCAATTCAACGCCAATCTGGCTGAATCCCGGAACCGGAGACATCAGCGGCGTTTTTAATGTAAATTTCGGAAGCGGGCGCGCATTTGGCGTGGTGCCTTTATTTGGCGGGTTGGTCAATTCCGCGACGGTTTTGAACACCAAGCCGCGCACGTTGAGCGATTGGGAACGCGTCACGGATTTTTCAGACCCGGCAAAATCCGCCCCGGAAAAAATACGACGTGGCGATTTTATCAAAAAAGCGGTTTTCCCAAAGAAAAAAGCACCGCGCAAATCTCTTGATGAATTGGTGAAATTGACGGAAAACGGCTATCAAATTCTGGCGAATAATAAAACGGAATTGATGGCAGCTTACCTGGCATTGTTTCGGGCCGGTTTGGGAGCGCCGGAGATTTCGGTCGCGCCGACAACCATTTCAGACACGCTGCTGGTCAACGGAACCGCGACGCATACGGTTTCGATTACCAACACCGGCGGCACGCTTGCCGGGGATTTGACATTCAGCATCGTGGAAAATCCGGCGGCAAGCTGGATCAGTATTTCGCCGGACACCGGCACAGCGGCGGCAAACCAAACCGCCGACATCGCCGTCACCCTTGACGCCGCGGGGTTGGCGCCAAATTTATATGCAACGGTCCTGGAAATCACCAGCAACGATCCCAACACGCCGCTGATTAATGTGACAGTGGAGATGCAGGTCAACGAAGCGCCGGTGGTGCGGTTTACCCCGGATTCGTTGGCATTTACGCTTGATCCGCAGCAGCAGGATTCCGCTGCGATGACCATTATCAACGATGGCAACGGGCCGCTAAATTTTACGCTTGAACCGACCATCAGCGCACTGGCCAGCCTCTCCCGGCCGGGAAATGCGCGGGTTTCCGATGAACGGTTAAGTGCGGAAATGCGCCGTGAAATTCAACGCCGTCGCGCTCACACAAATCCCGATCAAGCGGTTGACGAAACCGCCGCTCAGCAATCGCAGCGCGCCGGTTTGCCAATGGTGATCGCCGGTGAAGAAATTTTCGGCTCCACCGCGAACGCTTTTTCCGGCACCAACCGGGATCGCGGCAATATCATCAGTGTCACCAAAAACACGACGCTGCTGGAATACAAGCAATACCTTGACATACCGACATCGACCGAGCTTTTCCTGTTCGTTTACGAGGGCGATTCCGTGGTCGGAGATTTGACCAAAATTTTCGAAATACAATTTGCAAATTCCGGCACCGGCGAAGGATTTTATTCCACCGGACCGATCAGCGTGCCGCTAAAAGACGGTAAAGTTTATTATTTAGGCGCAAGTTGGGGGAATGTCGATGTCACCTATTTTCGCGGGGACGAAGCAACCCCGATCACGGCATCATTCGGCGCGTTGGAAACCGGAATTCCTTCAACGACGGCCGGTTTTCCGCCCCAACCCACCACGAACAACACCTTTGATGGTTTCTCGCCTTATTTTTGCGCGATCAACACCGGCGCGGGTTTTCTATCTGTTTCGCCCACCAGCGGTACATTGCAGCCCGGCGATAGCACAACCGCGCAGGTGATTGTCAAATCGGATAAATTATTAGCCGGTGATTTTTTTGGCGGCATCAATATTTTGAGCAATGATCCACTATCCCCATCAGTAACTTTACCGGTTACCTTAACCGTTAACCCGGCGCCGGTGATTGGCGTTTCGCCGGATACGCTATCATTCGACAGCCTGCTGGTCGGCGAGTCCCAAAGCCTGCCGGTCGAGATTCTTAATAATGGCAGCAGTGATTTGAGCGTGAGCAATATCACCAGTGATAACCCGGTTTTTACAGCCGATCCAACCACGCTGTTGGTAGAGCCGCTCTCGTCCGCGCCGGTAAACATAACTTTTACACCGGATGCCGCGGGTGATATTACCGGTTACGTCGTCGTCGCCAGCGACGATCCGCTGACGCCGTTGGATAGCATTTACGTCACCGGCGTCGCCATTGCCGCGCCTTTGGCAAGCATTTCGCCGGATTCATTTTTCCAAACCCTGGAAATTGGGCAAACGGCAACGGACACGCTGACGATCACCAATGACGGCAACGGCCCGCTGGAATATGCCATTTCGTTTGAAGGCGCGGCGAAAAACGCCAACGTTGACGTCATCAGCGACGGCCGCCGGTTGAGCGAGCGTGTGATTGCCAGCGGAAAACGCGTGCCGCTTTCAAAAATAAAACACGCCCGGCGATTTATTTCCGTGAATGCGCAGGGGCAGCCGGATATTAACGCAAGCTTTGTGAACAAAGGTTCCGGCACAACCCCGCCGGTGATTGCCGGAGAAGAAATTTTTGGGAGCACCCAAAATAGTTTTGGTCCCGGCGGGCTGCGCGGACGCGGCAACCTGTTCACCAGCACAACCACGCGCGCGCTGAATGAACATTGGTTCTACCTGAATTTCAGCGTCCCCAGCGACATGTATTTCGTGGTTGCCGAAAGCGACGCGCAGGCAGGTATCTACACTACCATCAGCGTTTCACAGGTGTTGGCCGCCGGTCCCGGGGAAGGTTGGTACAGCTCCGGTCCCGTCGATGTTACCCTGCGGGAAGGCAAGTTTTACCTGATTTTTGCCCAATGGGTTGAAGACGCCAATTATTACAACGAGCAAAATATCGCTCCATATCCGATTCCCACCTCCTTTGGCGAGCTAACCGCCGGCGCAGGCTGGAGCAGCGGTTCCGTACCGACTTATGCCGATCCACCCGCTGCGGAACATCAAATTGCTGCAACCGCTTTTGGCGAACCCGTGGCCTATTTTCAGGCGCTGGTAACGGCGTCGCCGGTGGAATGGTTGAGCGCGGATTCAGCGGAAGGCATTGTAGCGCCCGGCAGCAGCCTGGAAGTAATTCTCACTTATGACCCAACCGGTTTGCCGGGCGGCGAGTATGATGCGGATATCGCGGTTACCACCAATGATCCGCTGAATCCCGAATTGCGGGCCCATGCGCACCTGACCCTGTTGGGACTGCCCGGCGTCGCCGCTGATCCGGTAATTTTCCCTGATCCAGTGTTTGTGAACGGCGTGGATTCCACGGAAATGCGCATCAAAAATACCGGGAACGGGGTGTTGAGCATCAGCGGCATTACTTCGAATAATCCTGTATTTAATGTGGCGCAAGCACCCTTTGACATTCCGCCGTTTGACAGCGCGGCGGTGATGGTCTATTTTTCGCCGGACAGCGTTGCCACGCATGTCGGTCAATTTATCATCAATAGCAATGATCCGGTCAACCCGGCATTTCCGGTGGATGTGACCGGGGAAGCGCTGCCAGCGCCGGTCATTGCCGTTGTCCCGGATTCCGTCAACGAAGTGCTCAACCTCGGCGATTCCACAGATGTCGCAATCGCAATTGAAAACAGCGGCGGCTCCGACCTGCTCTGGTCGGTCGAGACCGTACTCGGTAAGACGGCGTTCCATTTTCCGGAAATGAAAGCCGGCGCAAAGTTCAGCGAATCCCAGGAAGCCGCGCAGCCGGTCAGTTCGGATTTGGGAGAAATGACCCGCCCCACCCGGGTGAGCAGCACGCCCTGGGATGTGCAGTTTTCTTATGATGCGACCGCGGCAACCGGCGCGGCGGGAAATGCCGGCGCTGAATTCGACGGCACTTATTTTTACACCACCCGCTGGGCGAGCGATCTGATTCACAAATACGATATTAACGGCAACT
>CAYVDX010000263.1:0-5703 GCA_964450485.1 uncultured Calditrichaceae bacterium | reverse complement strand
AAATTCCCCGCCTTTACAAGGAGGGGACAGATTTTCGAAGCGTTCAGCGAGAAAATCAGGGGTGGTTCATTCGATTGCTTGGCGCCACCCCCCCCTGCGTCGTTCTCCCGGCAGCCGGGATTCACGACGCTGTCCCCTCCTTAGTAAGGCTGGGAATTTAGGTCAATTTTTACCCGAAAAAAACAGGGTTTACGCGTCTGAGTCTCAGGCTCCGTTCAACGCGCTGGAACGGAGCCTTGGCGGCTTTGCCTCCTTTAATGAAATACAAATCGTATTGCGCCTGTTGTTTTTGTTCTGGGTTTTAACAATCCCGACGTTCCTCTTTGCCCAGGGCAATGTGCGGCTTACCGGGCGGGTGTTTGATGAAAAAACGGGCGTTCCCCTGCCGGGCGTGGCCGTGCAAGTGGCGCACACCGGCCTGGGCGTCAGCAGCGATCCCGATGGCTATTTCGCGATTGAAAACATCCCGCCCGGGGTTTACGCCGTTACATTTTCCCTGCTGGGATACGATGTTCGCCGGGTGGATGATGTGAAAATTTCGCCCGAGATGGCGCGGCGTTTGTCCGTGAGTTTAAAAAATCGACCCATTGCCGGAAATCCGGTGGAAATTATTTCTGAGCGGGAATCCCGCGGATCGGTTGCCGGTGAAAAGATCGTGCTGACGGCAAGACCGATTGAACGCTACCAATCGCTGGGCGTGGCGAAACTGCTCCAACAGGCGGCCGGCGTGCAGATCGAATCCGGCGGCGGCGGGGCCAGCCGGGCGACCATTCGCATCCACGGCAGCCGGGGCAGCCAGGTGCTGGTGCTGCTGGACGGGCAGAAAATGAATGATCCCCAGACCGGCGAAGTGGATTTGAACGAAATTCCCCTGGCGCAAATCTCACAAATCGAAATTGTTCGCCAGGGAAATACCGCGGTGTTCGGCGGCAACGCCTTTTCCGGGGTGATTATCTTCCGATCAAAATCAATCACCGCGAATGAATCCGTGGAAATTCGCTCGAACGCCGGGTCATTTTCCACGGCCGCCGGCGGAATTTCGCTGGGAATTTTTCGGGGAAATGTTGGCGCATCAGTGAATTATCAGCAGGATTTCTCTCGCCAAAATTTCGACTATTTTTATGAAAATCAATCGTTTAAACGAGAAAATGCCTGGTATCGCAATCGCAATGGATTTGCAAAATTCAGCTATCACAGCGCAAAACAGCAAGTGACAGTCACATTCCATCAACGACGCAGCGTTCAAGGGTTGCCCTCCTCGTTTTTTGCGGAAATGAAAGATTTCGGGGCTTTTCGCGACGGTATTTCCAGCACATTTCAAGCGCGGTATCGCCGGTTTTTTGGCGCGCGCGGTTATGTGGAAAGCGTCGTCGGCCGACGCACGCTGGACCAGCTTTTTGACAACCGGCGCGATCCCTCGCCGTTCACCCGTTACCAAATCCGCCAGAAAAATCGTATTTTTGAACCCAAAATCGAAGCATTTTTGTTGCCGCGGCCAACGCTGGAAATGCGCTTTGGCGCGCAATTTTTGAAAGAAACGCTCTCGCATGAGAACCGGCTTTTTCCGTCGTTGAGCATCGGAGAAAAATCGCGCCACACCCGCGCGTTTTTCGGCAGCGCGGAATATACGCTGCCAAAACTGCCGGGCGTCTATAAATCCGCCGAACTCCACGCAGCCGTTCGCAACGAGCAATATTTTGATCAACCGGCCGGCTGGTTTCCCTTTTTGGGCATGAGTGTTACGCCGGCGCGATTGCCCTCGCTAAATATTTCCGCAAATATCGCCCGCGCCATTCGTTACCCGGATTTCAACAGCCTTTTTTGGAAGGGCGACGCGCGCGCGCGCGGCAACCCGGCGTTGCTGCCGGAGCGAAAAAACCTGTGGAATGTCAGTGCGCGGTGGGCGGCTCCGCAGCCGTTTCTGCCGTCAATCAGTCTGTATTATTTCTCGGAAAATCTGCGCGATTTGATCTTCTGGCATCGCACCGTGAACGGCGCATGGGAACCGCGAAACGAAGATCGCGCCGAAAAGCGCGGTGTGGACGTGCAATTGGAGCAATCGCTGATTCCCGAACATTTACGGCTGCAAGGGTCGTGGAGCTATGTCAACGCGGTGAACAAGTCGGATGAACCGAATTTGCGGGAGAAGCAAATTGTTTTTACGCCGAAACACACCGTGAATGCGTCGCTGTGGCTGGGAATGCGCGATTGGCAGGCGTTATTGGTTTATCGCCGCGCCAGTGAACGGCAAATTGTTCCGGCGAATACCGGTGCGCCGCTGCCGGCCTATCATTTGCTGGATTTTTCGCTTTCCTGGCAAAAACAGGTGCGCCGGTTCAGCGTGAAAATCGGGGCCGCGCTCAAAAATTTGACGGACAGCGATTATCAATTGCTGCGCGGCTTCCCCATGCCCGGCCGGGAAGCGCAGGTGAATATTCAATTGAAATACGAGCGCAGGCAATGATCAACAAAAGTTCACAAAAATGGAACGGTTCACAAATGACCTCTCGTTCCACGCTCTGCGTGGAATGCAATATCGTGACGCTCTGCATCATAAAACAATATCAAACAATCAAAAAAGGAGGCAGTTAAATGATTTGTTTTTATCGTTTTACAGAAAAATTCGTAAAATTGTTTCTGGCAATTATTTTATGCGGCGGCATCGCGTTCGGACAGCCGCTCAAAAAGGCGTACGTGGTCAATTCAATCGGCGAAAGCCTTTCCGAAATCGATTTAAACGCTCAAACCGTGAATGCCAACGCGGCGACGCTGGGTTTATTTACCAACATGGTGCAGGTGCGCGATAGCAGCGCGTACGTAATAAATTCCGGCGTCAACGAGGTGCAGATCATTGATTTGGCAACACTGAGCACCACCGGGCAAATTGACGTCGGCAGCGGCACAAATCCCTGGGCGATTGAGTTTATCGATGATCAGCTTGCCGCGGTGAGCCTGCTTTTTACCAACCAGGTCGTGTTTGTGGATGTTGTTTCCGGGCAAATCCAGCAAACCGCGGATGTGGGCACCGGCCCCGAAGGCATGGTTTTCAGCGACGGCGTTCTTTACGTTGCGAACAGCGGTTTTAACGGCGCGGGATTCGATCCAGGAACGGTCAGCGCCATCAACATCAGCGATTTTTCGGTGACGAACATTGCCGTGGGCACTAACCCGCAGGCATTGGCGTTAGATGTTTCCGGCAACATCATCGTGGCGTGCAGCGGCAGTTTTTTCGATGCGAATGTCAATGGCGAGGTCGATGTGATCGACAAAATGACCCAAACGGTGACGGATTCGGTAACGTTTGACCCGTCGGTCACCAATGTGATTGTGAATTCGGAAAATAAGGCGTATCTTGCGACCTTTGGCGCGGGCGTGTTGGTGTATAACCTGGATACCCAAACGTTTGAACGCGGCGAAAACGATCCGCTGCCCGGCGGCCCGGGAATGGCGATTGATCAATTGGGAAATGTTTATATCACCGATTTTGGAACGGACTCGCTGTTTGTTTTTTCACCGACCCATCAGCGCATCGGCAGTTATTTGGTAGGCGACGGGCCGGTTTCCGTGGCAATTTACGATGAAGGTATTATTAACGGGGTGGAAACTCCGCGCGGGGAATTCGCCCGGAGTTTTACGCTCCGGCAAAATTATCCCAATCCGTTTAACCCGGAGACGACCATTTCTTTTGACGCGATTAAAGGCGCGCGCTTCCGGCTGGATGTTTTGGACGTTACCGGGCGGGTGGTCACCACGCTCATCAATGACTTTCTGCCGGCCGGTCAGCGCCAGGTTGCCTGGAATGGGAAAAATCAAAACGGCGAAGCGGCGGCAACGGGAATTTATTATTATCGTTTGACGGCTGAAAAAATATCGCAAGTTAAGAAAATGACCTTACTTAGATGAATAATTTTGAAACAGGAAACCTCCAGCGTTTTGGGAACTCAAATTCCGAAAATTTTAGCAAAAGAAAGGCTGGAGGTTTTAAAAATCCGGAAAATTTTGGCGGATTAAACGCTGGAGGTTTCCAAAACCTCCAGCGTTTAAGTTTTTTGCTTATCTTTCTGCTGATTGCCGCCGGATTGAACGCAAAAGAACCGCCAAAGCGCATCATTTCCCTGGCGCCGAATATTACCGAAATTATCTACAAATTAGGCGCGGGGAATTTGCTTGTGGGACGCACCGAATACGGCCTTTATCCGCCGCAAGCGCTGCGTGTGCCGGTCGTCGGCGGTTATCTCAACCCGGATTTTGAAAAGATGGTCGCGCTGCGGCCGGATGTGGTGCTTTTGCTGCCCAACCCGGAAATGGCGCGGAAATTGTCGCGGTTAAACCTGAAACCGGTCACGCTGCCAAATGAAACCATTGATGACATTTTCAGCAGCATCGATTCATTGGGACGGCTGTTGAACCGCGAAAAGCGGGCGGCCGCGCTCATCGCCGGGATTCGGGATACCCTGGCGTGGGTGAAATCGCGCGCGGATAGCCTTGCCGCAAAATCAGCGTTGCTGTTGATCGGACGGGAAGCCGGTTCGCTCAAGGGGTTGTACGCGGCGGGCAAGGATACGTATTTGAGCGAATTGCTCAAACTTTGCCGGGTGGAAAATGCTTTCTCCGATGTCGGCATCCGCTATTTTGAAGTCTCAAAGGAGGATCTCATCCTGCGAAATCCCGATCTGATCGTGGAATTTCGCCTGATTGATTCGCCGGATGTCGCGCGCGAATTACAAGCGTTGAAACAGGACTGGCAGCTTTTGAACGTGCTGAAAGCGGTGAAAAACGAGCAGATTTACATTTTCACCGAGCGTTTTTTTCTGATTCCCGGCCCGCGGGTCGCGATCGGCGCAACGCTGTTGTTTGAAAAATTGCGCGTGGCTGAACGATGATTGAGGCGCGCAATATTACATTTTCGTATCAGCAAACGCAGGTGTTGCGGGACGTTTCACTAACAATTTCGCCGGGCGAATTCGTGGGCGTGATCGGTCCAAACGGCGCGGGAAAATCCACTTTTTTAAAATTGCTGATGAACATTCTCCAACCGGATCACGGCGGCATTTATTTAAAAAATCGCTCAATTGAGCAATATTCACGCAAGGCCCTGGCAAAAATTTTAGGCTATGTGAGTCAATCGTTTCAAACCGCATTTAATTTTACCGCTTTTGAAGTCGTTTCCATGGGACGCCATCCCTATCTTGCGCCGTTTGCCGGTGAAACCGCCGCCGACCGGGAAGTGATCCGGCAAGCGATGACGGAGACGGATGTCTGGGAATTACGCGACCGCTATTTTTCGGAATTAAGCGGGGGAGAGCGGCAGCGCGTTGTGCTGGCCTCGGCGCTCAGCCAGGCGCCCGAAGCACTGTTGCTGGACGAACCCACCACGGCGCTGGATATTAAACATCAGACCCGATTTTACAATATTTTAAAACACTTACAGCAGGAAAAAGGGCTGACATTAGTGACCGTGACGCACGACATCAACTTGGCGGCCCGCTATTGCCGGCGGCTTGTGGTGATGAAAGCCGGGGAAATTGTTGCGGATGACCTGCCGCAAAAAATCGTGACGCCGGGGTTGATCGAATCCGTGTATGAAACGCCGGTGGAAGTCATTCGACATCCGGTTGACGGGCGGCCGGTTTTAATGCTGAAATGAGGAAAGCCAAACGCTGGAGGTTTCCAAAACCTCCAGCGTTTACTAAACTTAACCAC
>CAYVDX010000262.1:0-5704 GCA_964450485.1 uncultured Calditrichaceae bacterium | reverse complement strand
GGTCTCAATCATGTGACCAAACTTTTTCCGGAGCCATTTTTTCAGCGCCGCGCGAACCGGGGGAATCATCAGGGCAAAACCGCTTAAATCGGTCAGCAAGCCCGGAGTGAGCAGGACGATGCCGCCGATGAGTATCAACAAGCCATCGATCATTTCCGACGCGGGCAACCGTCCGGCCCGCAATTCCCCCTGGATTTTATTGAAAATGAAAAATCCCTGCGCTTTTGCCAATGACGCGCCAATAACGCCGGTAATAACAACCAATCCAATGGTCGGCCAGAAACCGATGATTTCACCAATTTTTACCAGCAGCGCCAGCTCGATGAGTGGAATGGCGATGAATATTAATAATAGTTTTGAAAACATGGCTTTCTTTCAGTGTTTGTGTGCTAAAGTTTTTAAGTGCTAAATTGTTTTCGTGCTTTAGTATTATAGTGTTATGGCAAACTGCTTTAAGCGCCGTAGCGCCGCATCACTAAAACACTAAAACACTAAAACACTAAAACACTTAAACACTAAAACACTACAACACTACAACACTTTCATAATTTTCAAAAAATTTCCCTGTCGCGAATTCGCTTCGGCTAACGCTTCTTTGCTGCCCGCAACAGCGACAATCCCATTGTTTTTAACGTATTCGACCGCGTCGGCATATTGGCGAAAATGCTCAACCGAGGTCGAGAGCACCTCTTCGCGCAGGATTTGCATTTCTTCGTCTGTTTCGCCAATCAGGTAACGCAGCATGGCGGTGTATCCTTTTTCGTCCGGCAATTCATAAGCATCCAGTGCGCCGATGACGCCGATGATGCTTTTGGTCAACTCATCCCGGTTAACGTCCGCGCTGCGCAAAAAGTTGCTGGTTTGATCGAAATTCTGGAGCGTCTCCAATAAATTCGGATCGCGATAGGAGAGAAAGCCCAGCACGCCGGAACGCCGGTTGAAGCTGCAAAACGCGCCATACGCCCCGCCTTGCACGCGCACGCGATTCCACAGCCACCCGGTTCGCACCAATTTATTTGCCGCCAACGCCGAACCGTGGAATTCGTAACCGCTGTCATAAATATTGGCGGCTTTGCCCACAAAATTAACCTTCGCAGGGATGCTTATTCCTTCAAATCCGTTTGAGAGTTCGATCTCCCAATCTTCTAATTCCGGTTTGCGGGCCGGCAGCGTATTTAAAAATTCATTGAGCGCCGGTTGAATTTGCTGCCAATTAGCCGCATCAACTGTGATGTTGCAAATGGCGGCGTTTTGATTGATCAATGCGTTGTGGAACGCCTGCAAATCGGCTTGTACCGCGCTCCAATCGGTATCGATTTGTTCGGCCAGTTTTCGCAGAAAAAACAAATAATTCAAGCCGCTGATTTCCTCATTAAACCATCCGGCTTCGGTAAAACACGCCCCCAGCCGGGTGCTCACAACGCTGTGTCCGCTGTTTGCCAGCGCGCTTTCCTTGCCGGATTTCGCATCCAGCACAATCTGCCGGAACCGTTCTTTATCGCTAAAATTGGGCAGCAGAAGTATATCTTTCAAAATGGATAGCAATTGAGCGGTTTGCCCAACCGTTGTTTTGCCGTCGAACATCAGCCAGGCGGCGGCGCGCTTGCTATCTTTGCGGGAATAGCTCAACGGCGATTGGGAAATGCCGCCGGTGTCGCGTCCGATTCGCTCGGAAAGTTCGACAAAGCTTTCTTTTTGGGTGCCCATTTCCAGCATTGCCCGGCCGAACAACCGCGTGTACGGCAACAATTGGCGGGGAATCTGCCGCAAATCAAATCCCAGGGTCAAATACAAAATTCCGCTGGTGAACAGGTCGTGAAAGAGGATTTCCGTTTGACCATGCCTCGTCACGTCAATGGGAATGGGTTTATGAAATTTTTCCAAATCGTTGAGCGTCAGCCGGGGAATTTTAGCCAGATCTTCCGGCGCATCCGGCGCGGTTTGTAAGTCATGCAATCGTTTGGTTTGTTCGATAACTTTTTTCAGGTCAGCGTCACTCATTTCTTTTTGGACCCGCGTTAGTCGCGCTTTTTCAAGCGATTCATCGCGGGCAGCTAATTGCGGGTCGGGTTCCAAAACCACCGTGGTTCGATGGGAATTTTTGAGAAAATATCTTTCGATCATTTCCTCGAACATCCGGGGGTTTTTTGCCAAATCGTCTTTGATTTGCCGTAACGGTTCCTCAAAACCGAGCGGCACAATCGGATCGCCGCCATACAGCCACAGCGAAAGGGCGCGGAGCATCACGGAAAGTCCGCGCGGCGTGGACCCGGTATTGTTTTCCCGCAAGCGGAATTCCACGGTGTTCATGGCCGCTTCGACGGTTGCTTTTGGAATGCCGGATTTTACCAGGTCGTTCAACGTGTCAAAAATGATTTTTTCGACTTTTCCGGCATCTTGCAAATCGATATTCCGCAACCCCGTGCTGAAATAGCTTTCCCGAATGCTCGATGAAAAACCGTGCATCGATAAATCTTCCCCCAATCCCGAATCGATCAACGCCTTCCAAAGCGGGGCTGCCGGGTTGCCCATCAACACATGGTCAAAAATTCCCAGCCGTAAATCTTCGATGTGATCCAATTGATCGCTTAACAGCCAGTTCACCGTCACGATGCCTTTTTTGCTCAAATTGCTGTCCCGCGGCGCGATGTAGGGGAATGTAAAAGCGCGGGGTTTATCAAAACGCGGCTGCAACGCGATTTCGACATCCACGTTTTTGCGGTGAAATTGTGAGAGATACTCATCGAGCATTTTTAGTCGAATTGCCGGGTCATCGTCGCCGTAAAAAAAGAGAAACGCGTTGGAGGGGTGATAATAGGTCTTGTGAAAATTCAGAAAATAATCATACGTCAGACCGGGGATTTCCCTGGGATCGCCGCCGGAATCCACGGCGTAAATCGTATCCGGGAACAGCGATTGCCGGGAATATTGATAAATGGCGCGATCCGGCGAAGAATATGCGCCTTTCATTTCATTAAACACAACGCCTTTGTAGCTTAGCGGATCGCCGGGTTTCTCCAATTCATAATGCCAACCTTCCTGTTGTAGAATTTCCGGGGTAATTCTCGGAAAAAAAACCGCGTCCAAATAGACGTCGATCAGGTTGTAAAAATCCTGCCGGTTGGTGCTGGCCACCGGATAAATGGTTTTATCGGGATAGGTCATGGCGTTCAAAAAGGTGTAAAGCGAGCCTTTCAGAAGTTCGACAAACGGTTCCTTGACCGGGTATTTCCGCGATCCGCACAGCACGGAATGCTCCATGATATGCGCCACGCCATTCGAATTTTCCGGCGGCGTGCGAAAAGTAGCGCCAAACACCTTGTTTTCATCATCGTTGCTGATCGACAGCACCTGCGCGCCGGTTTGTTTGTGGAGATAAAATCGCGCCCGGCCATTCAGTTCCGGAATTTGTTCGTCGCGCTGCAATGTGAAAGCCGCATGAGTTGTCATTAGCAATTTTCCTGGGTTATGCATGTAAGTTGAAAAATATCAAGCGGGAATGTTAACAAAATTTATTGCGGAATACAACGGAAAGTATTTAGGTGTTGAAGTGCTCAAGTGTTTAAGTGCTCAGGTGTTTAAGTGCTCAGGTGTTGAAGTGCCTCCGTAGCGTAACACGCCAACACCTGAACACTCCAACACTTCCAACACCCCAACACTTCCAACACCCCAAAAACCACGTTCACTGCGTTGTCGAAGCGATGAGCACTGTGTCCTCCAACGCCGCGACCCGGTCGTGCTGAATTGCCTGGAATTCCGGCATGCTGATCATTTGCAAAAACGCCGCGCGGGAAGGATATTCGACAAGCAAAACCCGGTCCCATCGATCATCCTGCCCGGCGATGATGTATTGATCCGCAACGCCGTGCCAGAGCAACTTTCCGCCCACTTTTGCCAGAAATGGCGCGGCGTTTTGCATGTAGCGGAAGTACGCGGCAATGCCGGGTTCGCCGCTCTCCGTTTCTTTTTTGAATTTTAGCAAATTGATCATCACAACCGCGCCGTTGTCGGGATGCTGCATAAATTTTTGCAATTCGTCTTCGTTGCGGGCCATCTTTTTCATCTGCTATTCCTTTGTTTTTTAGGCAGTTAATTGGGGGTTCTTGAGTTCATTGTCGGATTGATTTTGGACGTTTTGCGCGGATGGTTCAATTTTTACGCGGACATTGCTGAACGCCGCGTTGCCGCACAATTCATCGATCAATTGATCATCCGTGAGATCGTTGATGCTGACGCCCGGATGTTTGGCGGCGATTTGCAGTTGAATTTCCGGCCGGTGATGTCCCCAACCGTGGGGAATGCTCACCACGCCGGGCATCATTTCCTCGCTGAATTCAATGGGAATATGAACCGCGCCGACCCGCGAGGTCACTTCAACCGGCTGACCGTTTGAAAAACCGCGTTTTGCTGCGTCTTGCGGATGCATCAGCAGGGTGCAGCGCGATTTGCCCTTGATCAGCCGTTGGCTGTTGTGCATCCAGGAATTGTTGCTGCGCAAATGCCGCCGGCCGATCAGCGAAAAATCGAATCCGTTTTTCCCGGCCGCCGGCGGATCAAAAAAATGCGCTTTTAGTCGTTTTATATCATTTATCAACACTTCTGGCGCGAGCTGAATCTGCTTGTCCGCGGTGAACAATCGCCGCGGCAGACAGGGACGAAGCGGCCCGAGGTCAACGCCGTGCGGCTGTTTTTTCAGCTTTTTCAGGCTCAAACCGTCTTTGGCGAATTTTCGCCCGCCCCACACGCCGTAAGGGCCGCGGCGAAGGGCGATGTCCAGCATTCGCTCCGGGGTCATTCGGTTCAAAATCCCCTGCTGAATTCGCGCTGCGAGACTTTTTTTGCGGCCGCCGCGGGACATTCGCTTGCGCAATTCGGTGAAGATTTCCCAGTCATATTTTGCGCCGTTTTCAGGTTTAAAAAGCGCTCGAGAATATTTGGCCGTGTTGCGAATCGCCAAAAGATGAAATGATAAATCGTAGTGATCGGTTTCCAATCCGGCGGCCGGCGGCAGGATGATATCCGCGTGCCGGGTGGTTTCGTTGATGTAAATATCGATGGAAACCATGAATTCCAACTGCGAGAACGCGCGTTCCAACTGATCGCCGTTTGGCGTTGACAAAACCGGGTTGCCTGCCGAGGTAATCAGCGCTTTGATTTGCCCGTCACCCCCGGTGCGTATTTCTTCCGCGAGGGCGGAAACCGGCAGCTCGCCACCGAATTTCGGAAGTCCGCGAACCCGGCTGGCTGATTTCGCAAAATATCCAAATCGCTTTTCTTTGGCTAATTGTTCAACAACATCGATGGCCGGTGTGGTAAACATTGCTCCGCCGGGACGATCAAAATTGCCGGTGACGATGTTCAGCACATTGATCAGCCATTGGCAAATTGCGCCGAACGTTTGCGTGGAAACGCCGATCCGGCCGTAACAAACCGCGGTTTTTGCCGCGCAGAAATCCCGCGTCAATTGACGGGTCGCCGCCGCGCTGACGCCGGTGAGCGGCGCGGCTTTTTCCGGCGAAAAATCCGCGACGGCGGTTTCAATCGCATCCATGCCGGTCGTGAATGATTTCAGGCGTCCCGGATCAGCGAGATTTTCTGCAAAAACGGTGTGGAGCATGGCCAACAGCAGCAGCGCGTCCGTGCCCGGGCGGATAAAATGATGCGCGTCTGCCTTTGCCGCGGTTTCCGTGCGCCGCGGATCGAT
>CAYVDX010000261.1:0-5735 GCA_964450485.1 uncultured Calditrichaceae bacterium | reverse complement strand
TCGCGGCGATCATGGTGTCCACCATGGCAAAGCCGATGGGCACGTCCTTGATCGCTGGCGAAAAAAGATCATTGGGCACCGAGGATGGGGGATAGGGGTCCAGCACAAATTTCTCATTGCGCGGCTCATAGCGGTTGAGCACAAACCGCCGGAAATGCACCGGCAGGGGAATGCGCCCGCCATCCTTGGTGGGAAAAAAATTGTCGATATACGTAGCGAAAACCGTCTCATCCGAAAGCTTGACTTCCGGCAATAATTGGGCATAATCGTTCAGATCAAACTGCGGTTTTTGAGTCTGCTGGTTGGTGGTTTTTTTGAGAAAACTGGCGGAATTGGCCGGCGCTGCGCTGAGTTGTTGGATCAGCGATTCCGGCAGATCAAAGAAATACGCATAAATGAGCGGCGCCAACAGAATCAACGTCAGAATGCCAATCGTGACCAGACTGCGTCGCAGCAAATAGCCGAAATGCTCGCGGCTGAAAGTTTTCAGCTTGCGCAAAAATTCGTTGATGGAAACGATGTAAACGCTGTAAAACAGCACCGGTGTGATCATCAAAAAAAGCAGCGTGACAAAGCGATGAGTGAGTGTGTCCCGGGGGAGCAATGTGCTGGCGACCTGGCGGATGTACTCGGCGTTTAACTGGTTTTGCAGCGTAAAAAAATCGTTTACGACAACGGTTGCGGCAAAAACAAAAACCGCGATTGCGGCAAGCCAGGAGAAAAACTGAAAGTGGGCAAAGCCAAATCCCACTGCCCAGCCGAACACAAAAACCGCCGCGTAAATAAAGAACGCCACAGAGTAATAAAAGGCGTCAAATTCGCCAAGCGTGATCCCGCCGAGCCAATGATAAACCCCGTATAGCCCACCCACGAGCAGCAGAAATGTGACGGAAAAGCGCACATTGAACGCATATAAAAAGTAGGAAATGATCAACCCGGCGGTAAACGCGGCCAAATTTCCCCAAGGGTCCGTGCGGATTTCCGAAATATTCGAGGCATACAACACCCACAAATATGCCACAATGGCAATTGTTGGGATTAGTTTAAAAACAGCATTCGCAAGGATCAGCGAAAAGGATTTATTTCTCATAAAATGACGCCATCATTTGTGTTAAAATTCATGCTTATCATAACGATGATCTGGCAGAATGGTTCGATTTATTTTATCACAATTCAATCACCGAATGCCGCTGATGATTCAGCGTTTGTTCAATGTTTTGGTTATTATCAGCAATAAATTTTATTATCGGACGAGCCTGACGTTCACGTTTTGCGCTTTCCAGCGGCTCAAAAGCATCGACAAAAAGAATCCGTTTCAGCAAGGCCGGTGGGTGGCTCAACGCCAGGGTTTTCGCGGCATTGTAAAAACACAAGGTGACATCCCGGGGACGACCGCTCTGCAAATGTTCCAGGCTTTTCACCGGGCACAGCGAGGAAACCAGCACAATGGTCGAGCCTTTGTGCAGCTTGTAATAATTGTCTTTCACAAATTGATCGGTCGAATAATTCCGCTGCCAGCCCGACGCGCTGACGCGGTAAAGCATCTGCTGGTATTCGTCCAGCGAATAGCGCTGTTCAACCGGCTGATCGGTGAAAAAACGCACCGTGAATTCCTGCTCGATGATCGCGTCGATCACCTGGCGGATTTTTTCTTTGTAAATATCCAGCAGCATCTCTTTCAGCGCCGGCTGACTGCCGTTTTCCGGCGGCGTCGCGTCAAAAAAGCTGGCCAGCACATTGATGTGGGAAACATAGGGAAACGTGCGATCGTGAATGCGCACGGTCAACTCCCGGCTGCGGGCGTAATTTTTCCAGATGATCCGCCGCACGTCATCGCCGGGCGCGTATTTTTTGTAATCAAGCAACTCGCCTTTGGCTGTGCGATGCTGGATGACTTTTTTCACCGGTTCTTCCGAGCTTTTGGTGGTGATTACCAGGCTGTTTTCTACCGTTTTGGGCGGCTCTGTAAAAATGCCCACGTGCTCCGCTTCCTTGTACGGCAAGGCAAACAGATGAAAAAAATCTTCAAAATGAATGATACTGCTGTGAATGCGATAATCTTTTATGTTCGGTAAAAACAGCGCCTTGCGTCCGATAATGCCGACCTTTTTCCCGCGTTCGCGTAGCGGCTCGGTCAGCAAAATTTCCTCGGTTTGGGAATAATCCTCGAAAATGATGGTGACTTTGGCAAATCCCAACAGCGGACGGCGAATGTTGTAAATTTTCACCTCTGTATCCACCAGCCCGGGCGCTGCGGCGGCTTGCTGAAACGAAATTTTGATGACGTCTTTTTTCTCATCGGCCTCGGTTTCCAGCACGCGCTTTTTGAACAACATTGCCAGGTACGCGGGCAGCGTGGTGAGCAGGCTGAATGTGAAAATCGAGGCGCAGGAGAGCAGGGTAATCATGCTGATCACTATTTGTACCCGGGCCGCATCCCCCGGCAGCGCGGAAAAATGGTGATACCAGTAAAAGGAAATTCCGCCAATCGCCAGCAGCAGCCAGGCGTTGCGTTTCAACAAAATGAAATTACTGAGGTATTTCAGGGTTTTTGTGTTCATATCCGCTTTTCTTTTAACACTCGTTGATAATCACGCGCTTGCGACACGCCGATGCCGCTAAAGGTGATCACGGTCCCGGCAACAATGCGCAGGGTAATGGGTTCGTTCAGCAGCAGCCAGCCAAAAAAGAGCGCGACCAACGGCGTGATGTAAATGATGCCGACAGGGAAATCGCGCTCATCTGTTTGAGCAAAACATAGTATAATACAAAAGCCAGGGCAGAGCAAACGGAACCCATAAAATGATCGAAGGATATTGTATTATTTAGTTTTTTCACATTGTGTCAGTTTTTTCCGCTTGTTTTCAAAAGCGGTTTGTTGCAAATTTGAAACTTATTTTTTTAAAAAAGGTGCAAATATGTGCGCAAACATTATTATTGACGATCTCACTCGCGCATCTTTTTTCACAAAGACTTTGAATTAACAAAACGAAACCAAAATGAGCAAGTAGTTTATTCACCGTTCAACAATCGCTGCTCTTGTGTTTTCGTCTCAAATAACAAAATGGAAAATTGATGCTTATCCTGCAAAAATTTGAAACTGTAAAGCCTCTGTTTTTTAACTACTTTGCCTATTTTTTCATTCTTTTTTGTGTCACTGTTTCCACACCAGCGCAGGCAAAATCCGCCCCGGTTTATCGCTGCCGGGTTATCAATGTTTACCCGCATGATCCCGAAGCGTACACCCAGGGATTGGTTTATTTAGACGGCTTTTTATACGAAGGAACCGGCTTGCATGGCAAATCAACCCTGCGCAAGGTCGATTTGGCGACCGGAACCGTGCTGGAATATCATGAGTTGCCGGATCAATATTTTGGCGAAGGCATCGCGGTTTTTGACGACCGGATCATTCAGTTGACCTGGCAATCGCAAACGGGATTTTATTACGAACGAAAAACATTTACCTTGATTGAGGAATTTTATTACCCGACCGAGGGCTGGGGAATTACATACGACGGTAAACAGTTGATTATGAGCGACGGCACGGCGACGCTTCATTTTCTCGATCCGGAAACATTTACGGAGATGCGCAGCGTTGTGGTGACAGATGACGGAAAACCGGTCGGTCGATTGAATGAACTGGAATTTATACGCGGCGAAGTTTTTGCAAATGTGTGGACAACGGATAAAATCGTACGGATTAACCCGGAGACCGGCGAAGTGCTCGGCTGGATTAACCTAAAAGGCTTGCTTCGCCCGGAGGATCGCCACGCAAAAATCGATGTGCTCAACGGCATTGCCTACGATTCGAAAAAGGATCGCCTGTTTGTTACCGGCAAATTTTGGCCGAAATTATTTGAGATAAAATTAATTCCTCAGTGACAGCCGGGCCGGACAACTTTTGAAACCGTTGAAACGGTTCAGCAGAATGTGTAAGTTATTATTAACCCCGGGCTTAAGCCCGGGGTCACTGAGAAAAAGATCGCTAATTAGCCGTTACAACGGCTTACCACTGTATCGTGGAAAATTTCGATAAATGATACAAAACGAAAAGGAATGAATTCACCAATGCGTCAACAATTTTTTTACCGAATGCTGCCCTTGAATCGAATTTTGTTAGTGTTATCAGCCGCGATGTTTTGCATCGCTTTTTTTTACACAGGCAACGCAATTGCGCAAGATAAAAAACCGCTTGATCACGACGCCTACGAAATTTGGAATCAAATCAAGGAAAAACACATTTCACCGGACGGCAATTGGGTGATGTTTTCCCTGGGACCGGAGAACGGCGATCCCGAATTGCGCATCAAAAACCGGGACGGGAAGCAAACATTTACCATTCCCCGGGCGGATTCCGCGCGCTTCAGCGATGATTCGCGCTTCGCGATTGCCATGGCGCGCCCGGCAAAATCGGTGATTAAGGCGGAAAAACGCGCCAGGAAAAAAGGCGCGGAAATGTCAAAAGATTCGCTGGTGATCGTGAATTTGGTAAGCGGCAAATCAACCCGGATTCCCCGGGTAAAATCATATAAAATTTCCAAGGAAAACGGTCAATGGCTGGCGTACCGGCTGGAGAAAGCTTTGCCGCCGGATAGCTCAAGCGATCTAAAAAGTAACAAGCAAGAAGTAAAAAGTGAAAAGGAAAAAAGCTTGCCCCGGAGCGGCGGGGTGAAAAGTGGGGAAAAAGAAACGAAAAGCAAAAAGAAAGATCGGAAGGTTGGGACGACGCTGGTGCTGCGTAATTTGGAAAGCGGGGCGGAGCAGTCCTTTGAAAATGTGCGGGAATATCAATTATCCAAAACCGGTTTTTCAGTGGCGTTTACTGTTGCGGCGAAAGACAGCAGCGGCGACGGCGTTTTCGCGTTTTTAACCGAAACCGGCGAAAAAATACCTGTGTTAACCGGCGCGGGCGATTATAAAAATTTAACTTACGACAAATCAGGCGAGCAGATTGCCTTTTTATCAAATCGCGATGAGATTCGGGAAAAGCAGCCGGCGTTTGTGTTGTATCATTGGGCGTTTGATGGCGATGCGCCGCAAAAAATAGCCGCTGCCGGTCTCGCAGGGATACCGGAGGGCTGGTGGGTCAGCGAGAACGGAAAGCTTTTCTTTTCGGAAAACGGGCGGCGCGTTTTTTTCGGAACCGCGCCAAGACCGGAACCTGAGCCGGAAGAAGAAACGCCGGAAGACGAGCGCATTGATGTGGATATCTGGCATTGGAAAGACCCGCTGATCATGCCGCAGCAGTTGAAGCAGTTAAAAAAAGCGCAAAAGCGCACTTACCAGGCCGCGGCGGATTTGCAAAACAGGCGCGTGTTTCAAATCGCCACGGAGGAAATGCCCGAAGTTACCGTGGGCGGCAAAGGCGATGCGGATGTCGCCGTCGCCGCGACGAATGTGCCTTACCGGCAGCAAATTTCATGGGATTATCCGCCGTATCGCGATATTTTTTTGATCAATCTGAAAACCGGGGAGCGGCGCCTGGTGAAACGAGGGCTGCAATGGGATGCAAAGCTTTCTCCCGCGGCAAAATACCTCTTTTGGTGGGATCGCGGCGATTCCTCGTGGCATGCCTTTGACGTCAAAAAGGAAAAAACCGTCAACCTGACCGGGGGGATTGACGCGCCGTTTTTTTATGAAAAACACGATTGGCCCTTCAATCCGGATTCGTATGGTTTTGCCGGATGGACGAGCGATGACCGGGAATTTTTGGTGTACGATCAATTCGACATCTG